>NZ_AQOK01000191.1:0-22813 GCF_000364645.1 Xanthomonas sp. SHU 308
GCGGCCGCCTTCCTCGGAAGGCGGCCGCATGCGTTTGTCGATCGGCCGCAGGGCGACGGGGCCGATCCGGTCACCCGCGTCCGCCGATCGACGGCGGTGGGTCACGCTGCGGCCGCCGGGTGCGGCCGCAGCGCGGTCGGCACTTACTGCGGCAGCTTGGTCTGCGGGCTCTTGATCACATACGAGGTGATGTACTCGCCGTTGGAGCCGTAGACCACCACGATGGTGGTGTTGGCGTCGCGGTAGACCACGGTGGCGTTGCACGGGCAACTCGCCGCGGCGGTGACCATGCCCAGCGGCTGGTTCTTCGCGTCGTTGACCGCGATCATCTGCGCCTCGGCGGCGCTGCCGATCGGCAGCCGTGCCTCGGTGCCCGGCGTGGCGGTGAGCACGGTGATGACCTCGTCCTGCAACGAGTTGATCTGCACGAAGCGCAGGCCGGCCTTCTCGAACGTGTAGACCTTGAACAGCGGCGACAGGCTGACGTTCTTCTTGCCGATAGGCAGGCGTTCGCCCATGCCCTGGATGGCATCGGCGGCGTTGAGCGGTGCGCGCTCGGCGGCCTGCAGGCAGGGCGCGGCCAGCGCGGCCGCCAGCACCGTCAGGGTCAGTAACGGTTTGATCATGGTGTCTCTCCTTGTCTGGATGTACGGACCTGTACGCCATGGGACGAGCGGCAGCCGCGGTCCTTTCCGGCCGGAGCGCCCGCAACGGGCCGTCTCCCGGCCCGTCGTCGCCTGCCGTCCTCCTGGATCCGCGTGCATGCCCTCATCGGCTGGTACGGAGACAGGAGATTCGGTGGGCGTCGAGTTCAGTATTTCTGACGTTAGTATCGCTGTCAACATGCAAAATCAACGAGATGGGGCAAAAGTCCGCGACGACTTCGGGTAAGGCAAATCCGTACCTGTCGGGCATCGAGCGGTGCCGTCGTCTTGCCGGACGTGGGAGGGCCGCCAGCAAGGCGCTCGCCGTCCGCCGCGGCGGTGTGGATCGCGGCCGCGTGCGCGGATCCGCGCTGCGTTGCAGCAGCCATGCCGCCGCTGTGCGCCGATCCGCGCTCGCAGGCGGCCAAACGCGCGCGTAGCCGCACGGCATCGTCGCCAGCCTGTATCGTGTCGCGTTTTCCGCACCCGACCGAGCCGATGCCGCATCCGTCCGCGCCTGTCCCGCCTGCCGCCGCACCCGCCTTGCGCCATGCGCTGAAACCGCGGCAACTGATCATGATGGGATTGGGCAGCGCGATCGGCGCCGGCCTGTTCCTGGGCTCCGGCGTCGGCGTGCACGCGGCAGGGCCCGCGGTGCTGATTTCCTATCTGGTCGCCGGCGCGCTGGTGATCATCGTGATGAACGCGCTGGGCGAGATGGCGGCGGCCAAGCCGGCCAGCGGCGCGTTCTCGGTGTACGCCGCCGACGCGATGGGACCGACCGCCGGCGCCACCGTGGGCTGGCTGTGGTGGCTGCAGCTGGTGATCGTGATCGCTGCCGAGGCCGTGGGCGCCGCCGGCCTGCTGGCGACGGTGTGGCCGGGCTTGCCGGTGCCGTTGGCCGCGATCGCGTTCATGGCCGCGTTCACCGCGATCAACCTGCTGGGCGTGCGCAACTTCGGCGAGTTCGAATTCTGGTTCGCCATCCTCAAGGTCGCGGCGATCGTCGGCTTCATCCTGGTCGGCATCGCCCTGCTGGCCGGCTGGCTGCCAGGGGTGGCCTCGCCGGGCCTGTCCAACGTCACCGGCAACGGCGGCTTCGCGCCGAAGGGCCTGGCTGGCATCGGTGCCGCGCTGCTGGTGGTGGTGTTCGCGTTCGGCGGCACCGAGATCGTGGCGGTGGCCGCGGCGGAGACCGCCGATCCGGAGCGCAGCATCGCCCGCGCCATCCGCACCGTCGCCTGGCGCATCCTGGTGTTCTACATCGGCTCGCTGAGCGTGATCATCGCGGTGGTGCCGTGGCAGAGCGAGGCGCTGAGTTCGCCGTTCGCCGCGGTGCTGCAGGTGGCCCGGATTCCCGGCGCCGCCACCGGCATCACCCTGATCGCGGTGATCGCGCTGCTGTCGGCGCTCAACGCCAATCTGTACGGTGCCTCGCGGATGATCTTCTCGCTAGCCCAGCGCGGCGAAGCGCCGCGCGCGCTGGCCGCGTCCAGCCGCCAGCAGGTGCCGTGGCTGGCGGTGCTGGCCAGCGTGCTGTTCGGCTTCGTCGCCGCGGTGCTGGAACTGCTGTATCCGAACCGGGTGCTGCCGGTGCTGCTGAACATCGTCGGCGCCACCTGCCTGCTGGTGTGGACGATCTCGCTGCTGTCGCAGCTGATCCTGCGTGCGCGCGCCGACCGTGCCGGCACCCGCCTGCCGTTCCGCATGCGCGGCTATCCGGTGCTCACCGTGCTGGCGCTGGCGATCCTGGCGCTGATCTTCGGCCTGCTGGTGGCCTCGCCGGACACCCGTACGCAGTTCCTGTCGATGGCGGCGCTGACCGCGGTCATTGCTGTGGTCAGCGGCGTGGCGCGGCGGCTGCGCGCGGGGTAGGGCGCGCGCTCCAGCGGTGGCGGCATGCCGTTGTGGGAGGGACTTCCGTCCCGACGCGCGAGGGTGTCGGCCGGCGTTGGGCTCCGCGCGCGTCATGTCCGCTGCCGTAACAGCGGCGCTCGTTGCTTTTCATGGATCAGCCGCGGCAGTTGCCGTGGTAAGCCTGTCGCGGCTGAAGCCGCTCCTGTGACGGCACCGACAGCTCGCAGACCCCCTCGGAGCAGCGGCTTCGGCCGCGACGCGGTGCGGTAGAAGCCGCGCGGCCGACCCGCGGTCGCTGCAGGCCGAGCCTGGGTGCCCATCCCGCGGGCTTGGCCGCCATGGGCAATCCGCGAAGTGGGCGCGCGCGACTCAGCCCAGCAGCAGCCGCGCACCCAGCGCGCACAGCAGCGCCGGCGGCATCACCAGCGCGCCGACCTTGAGGAAGCGCCAGAAGCCCACGTCCTCGCCTTCGCGGCGGATCGCGGTCAGCCACAGGATGGTCGCCAGCGAGCCGGTGATGGACAGGTTCGGGCCCAGATCCACGCCGATCAGCAGCGCGTCCACCACCAGTTGCGGCGGCTGCGCCTGGGCGACGGTGGTGCTGGCGATCAGGCCGGCGGGCAGGTTGTTCATCAGGTTGGAGCCGAACGCCAGCAGGGTGCCGGCGATGCCGGCGGTGGCCTGCGGCGAGTGCGCAGCGGCGTCGGCCAGGGTACGCGCGAGCAGGCCGATCACGCCGGTGCGCGACAGCGCCTCCACCAGCACGAACAGGCCGGCCACCAGCGGCAGCACCGACCACGACACCGCCTTGGCCATCGGCAGCGGCGACTGGCGGCCACCCAGGCACACCACGCCCAGCGTCGCCAGGCCGGCCAGACAGGTCGGCAGGCCCAGGTCCAGGCCGAGCGCGGAGACGCCGACCAGCAGCGCGGCGGTGGCGAGGATGCCGACCAGGGCGAAGGTGCCGCCGCGGGTCAGCGGCACCGTGTCCACGCGCGTGGCGCAATGGCCGGTCAGGTCCTTGCGCTCGGCCCAGCGCAGCATCACGAAAGTCACCCCGATCGCCAGCAGCGACGGTAGTGCGAACGCGGCCATCCACGCGCCCAGGGTCGGCATCTTGCCGCCGTACAGCACCAGATTGGCGGGGTTGGAGATCGGCAGCACGAAGCTGGCGGCGTTGGCGATCAGCGCGCAGGCAAACAGCAGCGGCAGCGGCTTGGCGCCGGCCTTGCGCGCGGCCGCGTACACCGCCGGGGTCAGCACCACCGCGGTGGCGTCGTTGGACAGGAACGCGGTGACCACGATGCCGACGCCGAACACCAGCGCGAACAGGCGCTGGGTCGAGCCCTTGGCCAGGTTCACCGCATGCATCGCCACCCAGTCGAACAGACCTTCGGCGCGCGCGGTTTCCGACAGCAGCATCATGCCGATCAGGAACAGGTACACGTCCAGGCCCTTCAGCACCGCCTGCCACGCCTCGCCGCCGGGCATCAGCCCCAGCACCATCAGCAGCAGCGCGCCGCCCACCGCCCAGCACGCCTCGGGCAGCTTGAACGGCCGCGTGATCACCCCGGCCGTGGCCAGCGCGCAGATGCCCCAGGTGGCGAAATTGGCCGTGTGCGCGCCGGGCATGCTCATGCCGCCGCAGCCGTGGCACGGGCGCCAAGGCGCGTGCGCGAGCAGGCCGCCGGGGCAGGGCAGGGGAGGGCAACGAGAGCGGGCACGGGCATGGGGCGTCGGGCAGCGGAGTGCGAGGGGCGTGCAGGATAGCAGCGGGGCAGGTGCAGGCCGGGCTGGCATGGGCGCTCTGGCGCCCGCGGTTTAGCTTGCGTAGACACGCGCGGCGTGGCGGGCCGTATATCGATGCACGCCCGGGCCGCGCGGCACCGCGGTGCCGCTACCCCAGATGGCGTGCGAGCCATCCTTGCACGAACGCCACCGGCCCGGTCCGCGGCGGTGGCGTCAGCCCGGCGCTGCGCACGAAGCCGGCGGCGGCCTGCGCCAGCGTCTGGTTGGCACGACGCACCGCCTGCTGCGCGGCCGCCTGCTGCTGGCGCAACTGCACCAGGTGCAGCGACGGCCGTCCCGGCGGTGCGAACTTCTGATCGCGGCGCAGCGCATCGGCGGACAGGCGGGTGGCCTGGCTTGCCTGGTGCAGCGCGTCCAGCGCATCCAGCACCTGCAACAGCCAGCGTCCGCTGTCGCTGAATTGCAACGCAGCGGCGTCGTCGTGTGCCGGCACCAGCAGTGGCGGAATCGCCGCGCCGGCGACCACCGCTGCGCTCGGTTGCAGGGCGCGCAGGCGGGCGTGGAACGCGGTTTGCGATGAAGAGGGCGCGGTCGCCATGCCGGACCTATGCACGAAAGCGCGGACTGTACGCGGTTTGGCGCGTCGCCGCACAGCCGATGGCGTCGCGCAGCTGGAACTGTCGTCGTCGACCGGACGCGTCACGCGGGGCCGCTGCCGCTGCGCACTGCCTGCACCGCAGCGGCCATGTTCGCCGCGTTGGACCCGATCGCACCGTCGGTGTTGCCGGCCGTCGACGTACGCTGCGCGTGTCGGCGACGCACCTGCCAGGCCCGCGCCGATCGGCGTGGCAGTGGACCCATGCACACAGGCCTGCGGCGGTGCCGCTGCCGGAGGCGTGCATCACCTTGGCGCGGCATGCGCGGAAGCGCGGGCAGGACCTAATGCGCTTGCGACGCTGCCGCCTCCATCTGGTCGAGATACTGCAGTTCGTGCAGGGCGACAGCATTGCCGGGTTCAAGCTCCAGCGACTGCTGCAGGGCCGCGCGGGCGCCGGCCTTGTCCGGGGTGTCGATCAACAGCGAGCCGATGCCGCGTAGCGCGATCGCGCGGCCTGCCCGCGCCCGCGGCGAGACGTCGGCCAGGGCCAGCGCTTGCCGATAGGTGGCGAGCGCTTCGTCCGTGCGCCCGAGGTTGCGCAACGCATAGCCGCGTTCGGTGTAGGCGGAGAACAGATACGGCCCGAGCGCGATGGCCTGATCAAGCCATGCCAGCGCCTCCGACCACTGCCGTTGTGCGGCGGCGGCAAAGCCACGCATCTGCAGTGCGTTGGCGCAACTGAGGTCGATCCATTCGGTCGGCTGGCCGTCGTCATGGGCGGCCATGTAGGCCTCGTACTCGTGCACGTCGGCGACGCTGATCACGCGCAGGCCGGGCCGTTGCCAGCTGCTGCAATGGGCGATGATCCGGTCCAGCAGGGCGATGTCCGCCGCATCCATGCTGTCCAAGCGTGTCTGCAGCGTGGCGATGTCCTTGCGGTATTCCACGCCGGGGCGGGCGGTCGCCGCCTTGCTCTGCAGGTAGGTGGTGACCGGTTCGGTCAGCGCCTGTGCCGTCGCGCCGTGGCCGGCGCAGGCCAACAGCGCGCACACGATGGCGCACAGCATCCCCTTGTGTCGCATGCATCCCCCTGCATCGAACGGTGATCGAAGATCGGCAGTGCGCGGACAGGCCTGTTACGCCGTCGCGCACGTGCGCGCGGCGCAGGGCGGGCCGCGCTCAGTTGTCGGCGGTCGTCTGCGTGGCGGCGTCGCTGCGCTTCTGCGCGAACAGCCACTGCCACATCTTCGGGTCGCGGTAGGTGGCATCCCAGGCGTTGTGGTTGCCCTGCGGGTATTCGGTGTAGCGCACGTCGGCGTCGAGGTTCTTGAATGCACGGACGATCTTGCGGTCGTCGTGCGGCAGCACCACGTCGTCCTGGGCGCCGTGGAAGATCCACACCGGTACGTGCCGCAGGCGCTGCGCCAGGGCGCTGTAGGGATCGGCCAGATAGGCCACCGGCGTCACCACCAGGTACTCGCGGTCTTCGTGCGGGGACAGGATCGCGCCGCAGATCGGCACCAGCGCAGCGAAGCGCTGCGGCTGCTTCAGGGCGATCTCCCAGGTGCCATAGCCGCCCATCGACATGCCGGTCAGGTAGGTGCGCTGCGGGTCGCCGTTGAACTCGGCACTGCTGTCGTCCAGCGCCTGCAGCGCCATGGTCGCGTTGGCGCCGTTCCATTCCTCGCCGTCGGGTGCCTGCGGCATCACCACCAGGGCCGGGAAATCGGCCAGGTGGCGGCGCAGGTACGGGCCCAGTCCGGCCGTGGTCTGGTCGCGGCCATCGTCGCCGCGTTCGCCGGAGCCGTGCAGGAACAGCACCACCGGCACCGGGCCCTGGCGATGCGCCGGCGCCGGCACGAACACCTGGTAGCGGTAGACGCGCCCGTCGAGGCTGAGCTGGCGGCTGACGAAGTGGCCGGTGGCCGGGTCGCTGGGCAAGCTGCTGCAGCCGACCATCGACAGGCACAGCAGAAGCAGCAACGAACGCATCGACATGGCCGGCCCTCGGATGGGAAGGCCGCAGTATCGTGGGCGGGACGTCTCCACGACAACCCGGGCAGGGGCGGCGGACATGCGCCAGTCAGCCGGCGGCCAAGGCGCGTGCTGGCGTGGCGTGCCCGTCGCGCACCGGTGGATGCGGCGACGCGCGCTGCTGCCGCTCCGTGCGGCGCGCCGGCGGGAATCGCGCCCGCCGCATGGAGATGCCTTACAGCAGGACCAGCGTGGCCAAGCCGAGGAAGCTGAGGAAGCCCATCACGTCGGTCAGCGTGGTCAGGATCACCCCGCCGGCCAGCGCCGGATCGAAGCCCAGGCGCTTGAGCGTCAGCGGCACCAGCACGCCGCCCAGCGCGGCGGTGAGCAGGTTGATGGTCAGCGCCGAGCCGATCACCAGCGACAGCAGCGGCTGCTTGAACCACAACAGCACGATCAGGCCCAGGCCGATGCCCAGCGCCAGGCCGTTGATCAGCGCCACCGACAGTTCCTTGCGCAGCAGCACGATCACGTTGGAGGCGCCGATCTGGCCCAGCGCCAGGCCGCGCACCATCAGTGCCAGCACCTGGGTGCCGGCGTTGCCGCCCATGCCGGCCACGATCGGCATCAGCGCGGCCAGCGCCACCAGCTTGGCGATGGTGCCCTCGAACTGGCCGACCACGCTGGAGGCGATGAAGGCGGTGCCGAGGTTGATCGTCAGCCACAGCAGGCGGCGCCGGAACGCGCGCCGCACCGGGCTGAACAGGTCCTCGTCCTCGTCCAGGCCGGCGGCGCTCATCGCCTGGTGCTCGGCCTGGTCGCGGATGATGTCGACCACGTCGTCGATGGTGATGCGGCCGAGCAGGATGTTGTTGTCGTCCACCACCGGCGCGGAGATCCAGTCGTGGTCGGAGAACTGCCGCGCGACCTCGTCGGCGCCTTCGCCGACGTCGATCGCCGGCTGCTCGTCGTCGATCAGCCGGTTGATCGGGGTGGAGTCCTCGTGGGTGACCAGCGCCGCCAGCGACACCCGCCCCAGGTACTGGTGGCGGCGGCTGACCACGAACAGGTGGTCGGTGTGGTCCGGCAGTTCGCCGCGCAGGCGCAGGTAGCGCAGCACCACGTCGACGTTGACGTCGGCGCGCACGGTGACCACGTCCGGATTCATCAGGCGGCCGGCGCTGTCCTCGGGATACGACAGCACCTGCTCGAGCCGCTCGCGGTTCTCGCGGTCCATCGACTTGAGCACTTCGTCGATGACCGTGTCCGGCAAGTCCTCGACCAGGTTCGCCAGGTCGTCGATGTCCAGGTCTTCGACCGCGGCGACGATTTCGTCCGGGTCCATGTCCGCGAGCAGGCTTTCGCGCACTTCCTCGCCGACGTGGACCAGTACTTCGCCGTCGTCCTCCGGATCGACCAGCCCCCACACCACCTCGCGCTTGCCCGGGGGTAACGACTCCAGCAGGTTGCCGATCTCGGCCGGCGCCAGCGTATTGACCAGCCGCCGTACCGGGCCCAGGCGCCCGCTGTCCAGCGCATCGGACAGCATGCGCAGCTGCCGCGCGGTCTTGTCGTGGCGGACGGCGTCGGCCATGCGCTGCTCCCTTGGGTGAGGCCGCGCTCCGGAGAAACGCGGTGGGTCAGATGTTCATCCCAACATTATCGCCTGCATGTTGCGGGAAGCACAGTGTTGGTGGAGCCGGGAGTGGGGAATGGGGAATCGGGAGTCGCAAGTGCAGAGCGAAGCAGCGTCAGTGCGCGGGGAGAAAAGCGACGGGGTAGCAAGCGAAAAACTGCTCTCGGGGAAGGGGGCGAGAGGCAAAGGGCAGGGGGCAGGAACAGGGGAGCAGGGGAATGGGTAGCACCGAGAAGGAAGCAGAGAGCAGACCAGAAGGCAGGAAGGCAGAAAGCCAGGGAGAGGGATGTCGATGGGAGTGACGCATCTACGCCGGCACGCGGGCGACGGTTTTTTTGTGGGAGGGACTTCAGTCCCGACGCGATAGGGTTTCAGGCGTCGGGACGGAAGTCCCTCCCACAAGGCAATGCCGCAACACGCACGGGAACTACCCGATCGCGCAGCCCAGCCAGCGCTCGATGCCCTTGCGGTCGCGCGCCTGCAGCAGTTTGGCGCCGCGCTGGCGCAGGGTCTGCAGGTCGGTGTCGCGGATCACCTGGCGTACTTCCAGCATCGTCGCCGGGTGCAGGCTGAACTCGCGCAGCCCCAGCGCCAGCAGCATCGGCGTCAGTGCCGGGTCGCCGGCGATCTCGCCGCACACCGCCACCGGCTTGCCATGGGCCTGGCCGGTGGCGATCACCTGCGCGATCAGCCGCAGCACCGCTGGATGCAGTGGCGAATACAGTGCGGCCACTGCTTCGTTGTTGCGGTCGGCGGCGAGCAGGTACTGCACCAGGTCGTTGGTGCCGATCGACAGGAAGTCGATCGTGTCGATGAAGGTATCCAGGGCCAGCGCTGCGGCCGGCACCTCGATCATCGCGCCGAGTTGCACCTGCTCGGCGATGGCATGACCGTCGCGGCGCAACTGCGCGGCGATGCGCTTGAGGTGGCGGCGCATCGCCAGCAGTTCCTCGCGCGTGCTGACCATCGGCACCAGCACCCGCACCGGGCCGTAGGCGGAGGCGCGCAGCAGCGCGCGCAACTGGGTGTCGGAGACCTTGGGCCGGGCCAGCGACAGGCGCACGCCGCGCAGCCCCAGCGCTGGGTTTTCTTCATTGCTCATGGTCAGGCCGGTGCGATCGGCCTTGTCCGCGCCCAGGTCCAGGGTACGGATGGTCACCGGCCGCCCGCTCATGCCCAGCACCGCGTCGCGGTAGGTGTGGAACTGCTCTTCCTCGTCGGGCAGCGCGTCGCGCTGCAGGAACAGGAATTCGGTGCGGTACAGGCCCAGGCCGTCGGCGCCGAGCGCATGCGCGCGGGTGACGTCGTCGCGCGACTCGGCATTGGCCAGCAGGGTGATGTCCACGCCGTCGCGGGTGCGGCTGGGCTTGGAGCGCAGCTTGCCCAGGCTGCGCTGCAGCTTGGCCTGCTCGCGCACGCGGCTGCGGTAGTCGCGCAGGTCGTCCGGGGTCGGGTCGACCAGCACCGCGCCCTGGGTGCCGTCGATGATCAGCACGTCGCCGTCGTTGATCTTCTGCAGCGCGTCGGCGACGCCGACCACCAGC
The DNA here is from genome assembly GCF_000364645.1 of Xanthomonas sp. SHU 308. Taxonomy (NCBI): domain Bacteria; kingdom Pseudomonadati; phylum Pseudomonadota; class Gammaproteobacteria; order Lysobacterales; family Lysobacteraceae; genus Xanthomonas; species Xanthomonas sp. SHU 308. Next base: position 10,003 of record NZ_AQOK01000191.1, read on the forward strand.
GGCAGGTGCAGGCTGCGCGCCAGGATCGCGCTGTGCGAGAGGGTGCTGCCGGCGCTGGTGACGATGCCGACCACGCCCTGCGCCTGCAGTTGCGCCAGTTCCGACGGCGCCACGTTCTCGCACACCAGGATTTCGCCAGCCAGGCCTTCGCTGTCCGGCTGGCGCTTCTGCAGGAACGCATGGATCCGCCCGATCACATGGTCCAGATCGTCCATGCGGCTCTTGAGGTAGGCGTCCTCCATGTCGTCGAACACGGTCGCCAGGCGGTCGCGCTGCAGACGCAGCGCGTAGTCGGCGCTGTAGCGGCCGGTGCGGATCAGTTCGTCCAGGCCGTGCAGCAGTTCCGGGTCGTCGAGCAGCAGCGCGTGCAGGTCGAGGAATTCGCCGACCTCCTTGGCCAGGGCGCCGTGCAGGCGCTGGCGCAGGCCGTGCATCTCCTCGCGCGCGGCGTCCACCGCGCGGTGCAGGCGATCGAGTTCTTCGGGGATCTGCGCGGCGCCGATGCGTTGCTCGGCCACCTCCAGCGCATGCGGCAGGCGCACCCGCGCCCGGCCCAGGGCATTGCCGCGCGAGGCACCATGGCCGGCGATACGCACGCTCACCGCGCGTGCCCCGTGCGGCGGCACCGCGTCCCTGCCTGCGGCCGCCGGCGGCGCATGCTCAGCTGTCCTCGTCGAAGCGCCGCTCGAACAGGTCGACCACGGCCTTGAGCGCCTCGGCTTCGTCGGCGCCGTCCACCCGCACCGTCACCGGCGTGCCCTGTGCGGCGGCCAGCAGCATCACGCCCATGATGCTCTTGGCGTTGACCTCGCGGCCCTTGGCCGCCAGCGTGGCGTTGCAGCGGAACGAGGACAGCGTCTGCACCAGCTTGGCGGTGGCGCGGGCGTGCAGGCCGAGGCGGTTGGAGACCAGCAGTTCGCGTTCAAGCATCGTCGATCACCACGCCGTTGCGCGAGCCGGCGGCGGCGGTCGCGGGCAACTGCTCCAGTCCTTGTTCGGGGTAGTTCATGATCCGCAGCAGCATCGGCAGGCTCAACGCCGACACGCGCCGCACCGGCGTGCCCAGGCGCGCCAGCCGTGCGGCGAGGTTGCTCGGGCTGGCGCCGTACAGATCCGTCACCACCAGCACGCCATCGCCGTCGTCCACCCGCCGCAACGCGGCAGATGCGTTCGGTAGCAGCGCGTCGAGGTCGGCGTCGAACGGCACCTCGAAGGCTTCGGTTTTCAGCGGCAATTGCCGCAACAGCCGGGTCGCCACGCTCAGCAGCGCGGCGCCGATCCCAGGGTGGGTGATGAGGAGAATGCCACAGGCCATGGGAGAACGTTAACAGGTCAGGCAGGGCGCAGGGAATGCCTGTGGGGAGCGGAGATTGGGGATTCGGGATTGGGATTCGCAAGAGCCAGAGCAATGCCGCTTTTGCCAATCCCGAATCCCCGATCCCGAATCCCGGCTTTTCGATCAATCCTGCTCGCGATGGAAGGTCGCCACTTCCGGCCAGCCCTGTTCGCGGGCGTGGCGGGCCAGGCGTTCGGCCAGGTAGACCGAGCGGTGCTTGCCGCCGGTGCAGCCGAAGGCGATGGTCACGTAGCTGCGGGTGTCGTTGCGCAGCCGCGGCAGCCAGGTGTCGAGGAAGTCGATCAGTTGCGCGGTGTAGCGCTGCACATCTGGTTGCGCGTCCAGGTACTCGCGCACGCCGCTGTCGCGGCCGGTCATCGGCCGCAGTTCCGGGTCCCAGTGCGGATTCGGCAGCACCCGCGCGTCGAACACGAAATCCGCCTCGGCCGGGACGCCGCGCTTGTAGGCGAAGGACTCGAACAGCAGCGACAAGGTGTTCTCGGCGGACAGTGCGAACTCGGTGGTGACCCGCCGGCGCAGCTGGTGCACGTTGAGCGTGCTGGTGTCGATCACCGCATCGGCCGCCTCGCGCAGCGGCTCGGTCAGGGCGCGCTCGCGCTCGATCGCTTCCGGCAGCGACAGGCCCTGGCGCGACAACGGATGGCGCCGGCGCGTGTCGGCGTAGCGCTTGATCAGCGCCTCGTCGTTGGCGTCGAAGAACAGCAGCCGCGCATCCAGGCCGAACTGCGCCACCGCCTCGCGCCAGCGCGAGAGCTGACTCAGGTCGCTGTGGCGGCTACGCACGTCGATGCCCACCGCCAGTTTGCTGGGGCCGGCATCCTCGCGCACCAGGCTTTTGACGAAGGCCGGCAGCAGTTCCACCGGCAGGTTGTCGACGCAGTAGTAGTCCAGGTCCTCGAAGGTCTTCAGCGCCACCGACTTGCCGGAGCCGGACAGGCCGCTGACGATGACCAGGGTGGAAGTGGGGGCGCCGTCGGTCATGGGCTGCGCCGCTCCAGCAGGTTGCTGTGGCGGGCGATGAACATCGCCGCCGGGTCGATGCCCTTGGTGCGCAGGATGTGCAGGCGCGTGGCGGCCTCGGTCAGCACCGCCAGGTTGCGGCCGGGCATCACCGGCAGGGTGATCAGCGGCACGTCCAGGTCCAGCACGTGGCGGGTCCCGGAATCGCCGGTGAGACGTTCGTAGCCATGGGGCGTGGGCTCGGTCATGGGCCGGGTCAGGTGCACGATGAGCCGAAGGTACTTGTTCTTCTTTACAGCCGTGTCGCCGAACATCTCGCGCACGTTGAGCACGCCGAGCCCGCGCACTTCCAGCAGGTCCTGCAGCAGTTCCGGGCAGGTGCCGTCGAGCACGTCGGGGGCGATCTGGGTGAATTCGGGGGCGTCGTCGGCGACCAGGCGGTGGCCGCGGCTGAGCAGTTCCAGCGCCAGTTCGCTCTTGCCCGAACCCGCCTCGCCGGTGATCAGCACGCCGATCGAGTAGATCTCCATGAACACGCCATGCAGGATCACCCGCGGCGCCAGCGTGCGTGCCAGGTGGTAGGACAGATGATTGAGCAGTTCGTGGCCGCGCTTGGGCGAGACCCACAGCGGCGTGTCGGATTCGTCGGCGGCCGCGCGCAGGTCTTCCGGGCACGACTGGTTCTTGGTGACCACCAGCGCCAGCGGCCGCACCTGCACGATCTTCTCGATGGTCTCCCAGCGCTGGCGCGCGTCCAGCGAGTCCAGCCAGGCCAGTTCCTCGGTGCCGAGGATCTGCACCTTGTTGGGGTAGATGGTGTTGAGATAGCCGGCCAGCGACGGGCGCCGCGAGACCGCATTGCCGGCCTCCAGCACCCGGTGTTCGCCCTTGTGCCCGGCGATCCAGCGCAGGCCGAGGCGGTCGCGCTGCTGGTCGAACAGCTCGCGTGCGTCGATGCTGGTGTTCATGCGGCGGCCCGTGGCGCGCCGCCGAGCAGCGCATACAGTGCGGCGGCGTCCGGCGCATTGCGCAGGGCGTCGCGGAATTCCTCGATGGAGAACTGCTCGGCCAGTTCGGACAGCAGCATCAGGTGTTGGTGGGTGTAGTGCGCCGGGACCGCCATGGCGAAGATCAGGTCGACCAGGGTGCCCTGGCCGTCGAAATCGATCGGCTGTTGCAGGCGCAGCAGCGCGCCACGTGGGGCGTCCAGGTCCGGCGCGCGGCCGTGCGGGATGGCGATGCCGTGGCCGATGGCGGTGCTGCCGAGCTGCTCGCGCTCGCGCAGGCTGGCGAAGAGTTCATCGGCGCCGGCCTGCTGGCAGGCCAGCAGACCGGCGGCGGTGTGCAGCAGGGTGTCGCGATCGGCGGCCGGAAGCACCTGGGTGCTGACGGCCGCCATCAGATCGGTCAAGGGCATGGCGGCGCAACGTGGGGAGGATCACGCGAGATTGTCGCGCACCTCGGCCGCGTGGTGGTCGTGCTTCTTTTCCTTGTGCTTGATGATCAGCCGGTCCAGCTTGTCGGCGAGCAGGTCGATCGCCGCGTACATGGTCTGCGCGCTGGCGTCGGCGTGCAGGGTGCGGCCGGGGACGTTGACCGTGGCCTCGACGTGGTGGTCGGGCTTGCGCAGCGCCAGTTGGGCGCGGACCTCGATGGTTTCCTCGTAGTGTCGCTTCAGCCGTTGCAGCTTGGTCTCCACATACTCGCGCAGGGCGGGGGTGACTTCGATCTGCTGGCCGTAGGTCTCGATACGCATCGGATACTCCTTGGTTCGGGTTTCACACCTATGAACCATCGCCGCCGCCGCTAGCCGATTCGAACGCGTTCGTGGGAGGCGGAAATGTTCATGGCCTCACGATACTTCGCTACGGTGCGGCGCGCTACAGGCACGCCGGCACTTTTCAGCAGGTCGGCCAGCTTGGCGTCAGAAAGCGGCTTGCGCGGATTTTCCGCCTCGATCAGCCGCCGGATCATCGCCTGGATCGCCGTGCTGGACGCCTCGCCGCCGCTGTCGGTGTCGATGCCCGAGGCGAAGAAGGCGCGCAGCGGGATGGTGCCGCGCGGGGTGCGCACGTACTTGCGGGCGATGGCGCGCGAGATGGTGCTCTCGTGCAGGCCCAGTTCGCCGGCGATCTCGCGCAGAGTCAGCGGCCGCAGCGCCTGTTCGCCGAACTCCAGGAAGCCGGCCTGCTGCTTGAGCAGGCAGCGGGTCACCTTGAGCAGGGTCTCGCCGCGCGCCTCCAGGCTCTTCAGCAGCCAGCGCGCTTCCTGCAGTTGCCCGCGCAGGTAGCCGGCGTCGCTTTCGCCGCACTGGCGGATCAGCCGCTCGTAGCCGCGGTGGATGGTGACCTTGGGCTGGGCATGCGCCGACAGCGCCGCATGCCAGACCCCGCGCTGGCGCCAGACCACGCAATCGGGCACCACGTAGGTGTCGCTGCCCAGTTCGCCGATCTGCTTGCCCGGGCGCGGGTCCAGCGAGCGCAGCAGGGCGACCGCGGTGTCGACCTCCGCCGCCGGACGTTTGAGTTCGTGGGCCAGCCCGGCCACGCCGCTGCGCGGCAGCCGCTCCAGCGGACCGTTGGCGATGGTGCGGGCCAGCGCCAGGCCCGGCGTGTCCTCGGGCAGGGTGTCCAATTGCAGGGTCAGGCATTCGCCCAGGCTGCGCGCGGCGATGCCGGCCGGGTCGAAGCGCTGGATCTGGTGCAGCACGGTGAGGATCTCGTCCTCCTCGGCGGCGATGTCCGGGCGCAGGGTCTCGGCGATCGCGGCCAGCGGCTCGCGCAGGTAGCCGTCATCGTCGAGCGCGTCGATCAGCGCCGCGCCGATGCTGCGGTCACGCGCGGACAGCGGCGACAGGTGCAACTGCCACAGCAGGTGATCGATCAGGGTGTCGGGTTCGGCGACGCGTTCGGCCGCGCTGCCCAGGTCGTCGTCGTCGAACGAGCCGCCGCTGCCGCCGGCCCAGGCCGGCTCGGCGTCGGCCCAGTCGGCGCCGTCGGTGGCCTGCGTGGCTTCGCCGCGGTCGCCATCGCCGTCGCTACGTGTCTCGCCTGCCGCGTGGTCGCGGTCAAGGCCGTGGTCGGCGCCTTCGCTGCGTTCGAACGCCGGTGCGGCGTCCTCGGACCACTCCAGCAGCGGATTGCTCTCCACCGCCTCGGCGATCTCCACCTCCAGCTCGGCGCTGGACATCTGCAACAGCTTGATCGCCTGCCGCAACTGCGGCGTCATGACCAGGTGCTGTCCCAGCGATGTTTGCAGCCGTGCTTTCATGCCTGTACCGAGCGCGGAAGGAGCGTAGCCGGCGCGTGCGCGGTCAGAGCCTGAAGGTTTCCCCGAGGTAGACGCGGCGCACGTCGCTGTTGGCCAGCAGCGCTGCCGGCGCCCCCTGCGCCAACACGCTGCCCTCGTTGAGGATATACGCCCGGTCGCAGATTCCCAAGGTTTCGCGCACGTTGTGGTCGGTGATGAGCACGCCGATGCCGCGCTGCTTGAGGTGGGTGACGATGCGCTGGATTTCGCCGACCGAGATCGGGTCGACGCCGGCGAAGGGCTCGTCGAGCAGCATCAGCCGCGGCTTGGCCGCCAGCGCGCGGGCGATCTCGCAACGGCGGCGTTCGCCGCCGGAGAGGCTGGCGCCGAGCTGGTCGGCGACGTGGCTGATCTGCAGTTCGTCCAGCAGCGCCACCAGTTCGCGTTCCTGGCCGGCGGCGTCCAGGTCCTCGCGCAGTTCCAGCACCAGGCGGATATTGTCGGCCACGCTGAGCTTGCGGAACACCGACGGCTCCTGCGGCAGGTAGCCGACGCCGAGCTTGGCGCGCTTGTACATCGGCAACGCAGTGATGTCGTTGCCGTCGAGCACGATGCGCCCGGCATCGGCGTCGACCAGGCCGACGATCATGTAGAAGCAGGTGGTCTTGCCGGCACCGTTGGGACCGAGCAGACCGACCACTTCGCCGGCCTCCAGGGTCAGCGCAAAATCGCGCACCACTTCGCGCTGCTTGTAGCGCTTGCGCAGGCCTTCGGCGAGCAGCATCACTGGCCTCCTTGCTTGGCCGGCTTGGCCGGCTTGGCGGGTGCTGCGGCCGGCTTGGCGGCGGGCTTGGTGCCATTGGCAGGCGTGGCGCCCGGAGCAGCGCCAGCGTTCTTCGGCTGGATCACCGTGTGCACGCGCGTGCCGTCGCCACCGCCCTGCATGTCGCCAGTCTTGGTGTTGTAGACCATGCGCTGGCCGGCGTTGGTGCCCTTGGGCGAGGTCATGCGGTAATTGCCGGTGAGGATCACCGTGTCGGTGGGCACCTTGTAGTCGATGTTGTCGGCGACCGCGTCCATCGGCGAGCCATCGTCCAGTTCCTGCTTCAGGGTGGCCTGCTTGCCGGTCAGCACGACGCGATCGATGTCGCCGTTCTTCTTGAACAGGTCGGCGGTGTCGGCATGGATTTCGAGCGTGCCCTGGATGATGACGACATTGCCCGAGTAACGGATCTTGCCGTTGTCGTCGAGCATGTTGCCGCTCTGGCTGGCGGAAGTGATATCCATCGGCTGATTGCGATCGGACGACTTGGCCATCGCCAGTGCGGGCAGCAGCAGGGCGAGCAGCGCGAGCTTAGCGGGCAGCGTTCGGTTCATAGCGTGTCTTGACCTGTGAAAGGAGCTTGTACTGCCGGGACTTCAAGTCGATCTCGAAGCCGACGCCGGACTGCATCATACCGGGCCGGGTCATCGTGACCGGGTCGGCGGTGCGTGCGCTGTTGGTCTGCGGGAAGACGTCCAGGCTCTGGGTACGGAAGGTGGTGGGCGGGATGCTGGGCACCTTGGGGCTGTCGCCGGCGACGTCGTCGCGCAGGCGCAGTTCGTCGCCGTTGGCGCTGACCCAGCCGGTCTTGCTGCGCATTTCCCAGTGCTGGCCGTTGGCGTCGGGCAGCAGGAACAGCGGGGTCACGATCGACATCGTCTGGTCGGCGCGGCTGCGTTCCATCTGCGGCGCGCGCAGGGTCATCGCTTCCTTGCCCTGCTTGTCCAGGCTGACGATCTCGAAGTCGCGGGCGATGTAGTCCACGCTGGCTTCGTCGGAAGGATTGCGGCTGGGCTTGCTGCGCTGGTTCCAGGCCGACCAGCCGCTGATCAGGGCGCCGACCAGTAGCAGGCCGCCGAGAGTGGTACGCCAGTTCATGCGCCATGCTCCTGCAGCAGGGACGGGACGTGGCCTTGCGCCGCCAGCAGCACGTCGCACAGTTCGCGGGCGGCGCCTTCGCCGCCGCGGGCGCGGGTGGTCCAGTGCACGTGTTCGGCGGTCCAGGGATGGGCGTTGGCCGGTGCCACCGCCAGGCCGACCACGCGCAGCGGCGCCAGGTCGGGCAGGTCGTCGCCCATGAAGCAGACCTGCTCCAGGCCGATGCCGCGCTCGTCGCACAGCGCCTGCACCCCGGCGCGCTTGTCCTTGACCCCGATCTGCACCAGCAGGCCCAGTTCCTGGCCGCGCTTCTCCGCGGCCAGGCTGGGCCGCGCGGTGATCAGCGCCACGTCGATGCCGTGCCGGCGCAACTGCACCAGGCCCTGGCCGTCGAGCACGTTGAAGGCCTTGCTCTCGTTGCCGTCGCGGTCGTAGTACAGGCGGCCGTCGGTCAGCGTGCCGTCCACGTCGAAGCACGCCAGGCGGATCCGGGCGGCGCGGTCGATCAGGTCGGCGGGGAGGTCGGCCAGCGGGGAATAGGGCATGTTCGGGATATCGGGGCGGGGAGGCCGGCTTTCCAGCGGCCAGGGCCAGCGGCATGGAGCGCCACTGGCGGTGAACGGGTTCAGCCTGTTAAACCACTCTGGCGCGCAACAGGTCGTGAATGTTGAGCGCGCCGACCGCGCGGCCGGCCGTGTCGACCACGATCAGGCCGTTGATCTGGTGGGTTTCCATCAGCCGTGCGGCCTCGGCGGCGAGTTGGTCGGCGCCGATGGTGCGCGGCTGCCGGGTCATCACCTCGGCGATGCGGGTCTGGCGCACGTCCAGCGCGCTGTCCAGTGCGCGGCGCAGGTCGCCGTCGGTGAACAGCCCGAGCAGGCGGTCGTCGGCGTCCACCACCGCGGTCATGCCCAGGCGCTTGCGGCTCATCTCCACCAGCGCCTCGCTGAGGCTGGCGTCCTCGCGCACCTTGGGCAGTTCGTCGCCGCGGTGCATGACGTCGGTGATGTGCAGCAGCAGGCGGCGGCCGAGGCTGCCGGCCGGGTGCGAGCGGGCGAAGTCGTCGGCGGTGAAGCCGCGCGCGTCCAGCAGCGCCACCGCCAGCGCATCGCCCAGCGCTAGCGAGGCGGTGGTGCTGGAGGTCGGCGCCAGGTCCAGCGGGCAGGCCTCGGCCGGCACGCTGATGTCCAGGTGCAGGTCGGCCTCGCGCGCCAGCGTGGATTGCGCGCGCCCGGTCATCGCGATCACCGCGTTGCCCTGGCGCTTGAGCACCGGCAGCAGCATCAGGATCTCGTCGGACTCGCCGGAGTAGGACAGCGCCAGGACCACATCGGCGTCGGTGATCATGCCCAGGTCGCCATGCCCGGCCTCGCCCGGGTGCACGAAGAACGCCGGGGTGCCGGTGGAGGCGAGAGTGGCGGCGATCTTGCGCGCCACATGGCCGGACTTGCCCATGCCGGTGGCGACCACGCGCCCGCGCGAACCCAGGATCAACCGGCAGGCGGCCGCGAACTCGGCACCGATGCGCGCGCCGACCGCCGCCAGCGCGGCCTGCTCGATCTCGACCACGCGACGGCCGCTGGCGACCAGACCGGCGTCGTCGGGCGTCGTGGGAGACAGGGGCGATACATCCATGCGGGTGCCGGTCGGAGGGTAGAATGGCCGATCATTTTATTAGGAAAGCCCGGTGGACGCCGAAACCATCCGTAAACTCATCGAGGCCGGCCTGCCGGACGCGCAGGTGCAGGTGCAGGGCGACGACGGCGTGCACTTCGAGGCCACCGTGGTCAGCGCCGCCTTCGCCGGCAAGCTGCCGCTGGCCCGCCACCGCATGGTCTACGCCACCCTGGGCGAGCTGATGGGCGGGGCGATCCACGCGCTGGCCCTGACCACCCTGACCCCCGAGCAGGCCGGGCGCGCCGCCGGCTGAGCCGCCGCGCGCCCGTTTCTCCCCTTTCAATTCCCCCACGAGACCCATGGCCAAAATCGTAGTGACCGGCGGCAACGCGCTGCACGGTGAAGTGAACATTTCCGGCGCCAAGAACGCCGTGCTGCCGATCCTCTGCGCTACCCTGCTGGCCGATGCGCCGGTGGAGATCACCAACGTGCCGCAGCTGCACGACGTGATCACCACGGTGAAGCTGCTCGGCGAGCTGGGCGCGGAAGTCACCATCGACGAAGGCACGCTGTCGCGCGGCAGCGCGATCACCGTCGACCCGCGCAAGGTCCACCAGCACGTCGCCCCGTACGAACTCGTGCGCACCATGCGCGCCTCGATCCTGGTGCTGGGCCCGCTGCTGGCCAAGTTCGGTGCGGCCGAAGTGTCGCTGCCGGGCGGTTGCGCGATCGGCTCGCGGCCGGTCGACCAGCACATCAAGGGCCTGCAGGCGCTGGGCGCGGAGATCAGTGTCGAGAACGGCTACATCAAGGCCAGCAGCAACGGCCGGCTCAAGGGCGGCCGCTACGTGTTCGACATGGTCAGCGTCACCGGCACCGAGAATGTGCTGATGGCCGCGGCCCTGGCCGACGGCACCACCGTGCTGGAGAACGCGGCGATGGAGCCGGAGGTCAGCGACCTGGCCGACTGCCTGATCGCGCTGGGCGCGAAGATCGAAGGCGCCGGCACCTCGCGCATCGTCGTGCACGGCGTGGAGCGCCTGTCCGGCGGCCGCCACGCGGTGCTGCCGGACCGCATCGAGACCGGCACCTTCCTGGTCGCCGCGGCGATGACCGGCGGCAGCGTGACCGTGCGCCGCGCGCGCGCCGACACCCTCGACGCGGTGCTGGACAAGCTCACCGAGGCCGGCGCCAGCATCGAGACCGGCGAGGACTGGATCCGCCTGGACATGCACGGCAAGCGCCCGCGCGCGGTCAGCCTGACCACCGCGCCGTATCCGGCGTTCCCCACCGACATGCAGGCGCAGTTCATGGCGCTCAACTGCGTGGCCGACGGCGTCGGCGTGATCAACGAAACGATCTTCGAGAATCGTTTCATGCACGTCAACGAACTGCTGCGCCTGGGCGCGGACATCCAGATCGAAGGCCACACCGCGATCGTGCGCGGCGCCGAGCGGCTCAGCGGCGCACCGGTGATGGCCACCGACCTGCGCGCCTCGGCCTCGCTGATCCTGGCCGGCCTGGTCGCCGACGGCGACACCACCATCGACCGCATCTACCACCTGGACCGGGGGTACGAGAACATCGAGGAGAAGCTGGGGGCGCTGGGCGCGTCCATCCGGCGCGTCGCATGATCCTCAGCGGCCGCTTCAGCCGCCGGCGCAAGGTGCTGCTGGCGATCGTGGTGGTGCTGCTGGCCTGGGTCGGCTATGCCTGGTACACCGGCATCGCCATCACCCAGGGCATCGAGGAGCGCGACATGGACTGGAACGGCGATGGCCAGGTCACCCGCGACGAGATCTGGCAGTCGTTCTACGCGGTCGGCGTCAGCCGCACCCAGAACGGCCCGCGCGAATGCAGCACCTTCTACTGGCGCAGCACCGGCGCGCAGATCCGCGTGGATTGCCGCACCACCTTCAAGGCCGCCCCGGCGGAGAAGAAGTAACGGCGTGGGGCAGGGCGCTGACTGGGCGGCGCCCGCGTGAGGAGTGCTGTACAGAAAGGCCCGTCTGTCGTCACGGTCCATGTGCCGTGGATAGGAGTCAACGCGCGCCGCTTGAAGGTCTGCTGCAAGTCGCCAACTGGTTTCCGCAAGACGATTCGCATCCGCGCGTCGGGGCTGAAGCCCCTCCCACATGGGAAGCACCACGGGCAGGGAGTTGTTGTTGCGATTCCCCAATCCCAGCCCTCACACGGGAACGATCACGCACGGGGAACCGCTTTCACGATTCCCCACTCCCGATTCCCAATTCCCGCGGCGAAGCCGCTTTCACGATTCCCCAATCCCCATTCCCCAATCCCGGCTTCTCAGCGCAACGCCTTGATCGTCAGGTCCAGCGCGTCCTGGCCGTTCTCGCGCTGCAGGATGCGCACCGGCACCGGCATGTCCGGCACGATCCAGGCGATGATTTCCTTGGAGCCGTCGGTGCGGCTGACCTTGGTCGCCTGCTCGGTCTTGCCGTTGACGGTGACCGCTTCCTTGCCGGCGACGCGGTAGGTCATCGGCTTGGCGCGGCCCTCGTCGACCATGCGGTAGCTCGGGGTCTTGCCGGCGTTGACGTCGCGCGCGATCGCCAGGTTGATCAGCAACGCGTCCATGTCGCCCGGCTGCAGCTTCACCGGGCCGCGGCGGTCGGCCTTGAGATCGCCGCCCCAGGTCGCCTGGCCGGTGCTCCAGTCGTAGTTGGCGGTCACCGCCTTCTTCTTGATCAGGAACACCGAGCGGTCGTCGCTGCTGAGCGGACGCAGCTGCCCGCCCTTTTCCTCGAACACGGTGCTCTGGCTGAGGTCGGCGACCTGGTTCTTGATCGCCAGGCTGTAGCGCCAGCGGTCGGCGCCTTGCTTGGCCAGGGTCATCACGCCGTTGGCCTGCATGCCCATGTAGCTGGCCTGGTAGTCCGCGGTGAACGGCTCCAGGGCCAGGGCGGGCAGGCTCGCCGTGGCCAGCAGGGCGGCGGCGAGGGCGGTCAGCGGGCGGGCGATGCGGGTCATGGTCAGGCTCCTTGGTATTCGGTCAGGCGCAGGTCGATGCGGTCTTCGCCGTCCTCGCGCTGCAGGATGCGCACCGGCGTCGGCACGCCGTTGGCGATCCACAGGATGGTCTCATTGCGGCCGCCATTGGTGCGCGACACCCGCAATGCGTCGTAGCTGATGTCGCCGACTTGCACGGTCTCGGTCTGGTCGGCGGCGCGGTACACATGTTCGCGCACCCGGCCGACGTCGACGAAGCGGTAGGTCATGGTCTTGCCGGGCTGCGCGTCGCGCATCAGCGAGAGGTTGAGCAGCAGCGCGCTCTGGTCGCCGGGCTGCAGCGGGATCGGCGCCTGCCGGTCCTTCTTCAGGTCGCCGTCCCAACGCGCCACGCCCTGTTTCCAGTCGTACACGCCGGTGACCTTCTTGCCGAAGAACACCGCCTTCTTGACCGTGCTCTGGCTCTGCGGGACGTAGCGGCCGTCCTGCACGGTGAACACCGTACTCTGTTCGATGTTGAGGCCGAGGATGCTGGCGAAGCCGCTGCGGCCATGCACGCCCAGGTCGACCCGCCACTGGTCGCCGCCGGTGTGTACCACGTCCATGCGCGCGTCGCCGGCCGGCTTGCCCTTGTACAGCGCGTCGTAGGTGGCCACGAACGGCTGCAGCGGCGGCGGCGTCCAGGCCTCCGCCGGCAGCGCCGGCGCCGCTGCGGCGGCCGGTGCTGGTGCCGGGGC
>NZ_AQOK01000192.1:0-3464 GCF_000364645.1 Xanthomonas sp. SHU 308
CCGGCGCCGGGCTCTCGCCGGCGCCGAAGATGCGCTTCAGCCAGCCGACCACGCCGGTGGCCGGCGGCGCGACCGGGGCCGGCGCAACCACGGGCGCCGGTGCCGGTGCGGCCACCGGTTCTTCGACCACTTCGCGCACCGGGGCCGGCTGCGAGTGCTTCACATTGGTCACCGCAGGCGCCGGGATGTTCAACTGCGCCTTGGTCAGCGCGTGCACCGGCAGCTTGCGCGGGGTGCCGCGCTGGTAGCTGGGCTTGGTGCTTTCCTCGCCCAGCTCGTTCTCGCGCAGGCGGGTCACTTCGTAGTGCGGGGTGTGCAGCTGCTCGTCGGCGACGATCACGATCGGCGCGTCGTGGCGCTTCTCGATCTCGCTGAGCGCGCGGCGCTTCTCGTTGAGCAGGTAGTTGGCGATCTCCACCGGGGCCTGCACCAGCACCTGCCCGGTGTTCTCCTTCATCGCGTGCTCCTCGGCGACGCGGATGATCGACAGCGACAGCGACTCGACGCTGCGCATGCGGCCGTGGCCGTCGCAGCGCGGGCAGACGATCTGGCTGGATTCGCCCAGCGACGGACGCAGGCGCTGGCGGCTCATCTCCAGCAGGCCGAAGCGCGAGATGCGGCCGATCTGCACCCGTGCGCGGTCGTACTTGAGCGCGTTCTGCAGGCGGTTCTCGACCTCGCGCTGGTGCTTGTTGGAGGCCATGTCGATGAAGTCGATCACCACCAAGCCGCCGAGGTCGCGCAGGCGCAGCTGGCGCGCGACCTCTTCGGCCGCCTCCAGGTTGGTCTGGAACGCGGTGTCCTCGATGTCGCTGCCCTTGGTGGCGCGCGAGGAGTTGACGTCCACCGCGGTCAGCGCCTCGGTCTGGTCGACCACGATCGAGCCGCCGGACGGCAGGCGCACGCTGCGCTCGTAGGCGGCCTCGATCTGCGACTCGATCTGGAAGCGGTTGAACAGCGGGATGTCGTCGGTGTAGTGCTTGAGCTTGCGCAGGCTCTGCGGCATCACCTGCTGCATGAACTCCTGGGCGTCGCCGTACATCTCGGCGGTGTCGACCAGGATCTCGCCGATGTCGGCGCGCAGGTAGTCGCGCAGGGCGCGGATGATCAGCCGCGACTCCTGGTAGATCAGGAACGGCGCCGGCTTGGCCAGGGCGGCCTCGGCGATCGACTTCCACACCTGCAGCAGGTAGTCCAAGTCCCACTGCAGCTCTTCGGCATCGCGGCCGACGCCGGCGGTGCGGATGATCACGCCCATGTCGTCGGGGATGTTCAGCTTGTCCAGCGCTTCCTTCAGCGCGGCGCGGTCCTCGCCCTCGATCCGGCGCGAGACGCCGCCGGCGCTGGGCGAGTTCGGCATCAGCACCATGTAGCGGCCGGCCAGGGAGATGAACGTGGTCAGGGCGGCGCCCTTGTTGCCGCGCTCTTCCTTGTCCACCTGCACCACGACTTCCTGGCCCTCGCGCAGCAGTTCGCGGATCGTCGCCTTGTTGTGGTCGACGCCGGCCTGGAAGTAATCGCGGGAGATTTCCTTCAGCGGCAGGAAGCCGTGGCGCTCGCCGCCGTATTCGACGAAGGCCGCTTCCAGCGAGGGTTCGAGCCGGGTGATGCGGCCCTTGTAGATGTTGGACTTCTTCTGTTCCTTGGACGGCTGCTCGATGTCGATGTCGTACAGGGTCTGGCCGTCCACGATGGCCACACGCAGTTCTTCTGCCTGCGTGGCGTTGATCAGCATTCGCTTCATTGTTGCGTTCCTCGCGCTGCTACCGCGCGGAACGCCATGGGGTTTCGCTTCTGGTCACGCTTCGTCGCCCATCGCGCAGGCGCGGGGTGGGCGTCTTGGGTTTCCAGCGCTACGACACCACGGCGAGCCGCGGGAGCGCTTCTTGCTTTTAGGTGGTTCAGGACCGGCGGCGACTCCAGCCAGGCTGGGCGCCGCACGGGGCATGTTCAGCGCGGACGCTTGCGGCATCCGGCGATGGCCGGGTAGGCCGGTGAGCCGCTAACATGGCCGCCCCGGGGGCGGTGGTCGCGCACTGTGCCGGAATCGTCGTAAGCCGGGCTTCTGGCCCTCAACTAACTTCCAACGAAATCAAACCCTTATCTCGCCCCCCGAGTGTAACAGAATAAACTGCCTGATGACTTCCCCCCCGATCCCTCCGAAGCCGCGCGATGTCGCGACCAGCGCGGTGCGCATTCTCAAGGTCCCGGAAGACAGGGCCGGACAGCGCGTAGACAATTTCCTGCTCGGCCAGCTCAAGGGCGCGCCGCGCAGCCTGATCTACAAGCTGATGCGCAGCGGCCAGGTGCGGGTCAACGGCGGCCGCACCAAGGCCGAGCGCAAGCTCGAGGCCGGCGACGAGGTGCGCATCCCGCCGGTGCGGCTGACCGAGGAGGGCGAGAAGAGCGCGCCGCCGGAGGCGTTCATGGCCCGGCTGGAGGCGGCGATCGTCTACGAGGACGCGCGGCTGCTGGCGCTGAACAAACCCTCGGGCGTCGCCAGCCACGGCGGCAGCGGGATCAGTTTCGGCGCCATCGAGACGCTGCGTGCGCTGCGTCCCAATCAGTCGCTGGAGCTGGTGCACCGGCTCGACCGCGACACCTCCGGGCTGCTGATCGTGGCCAAGAAGCGCTCGGCGCTGACCGAATTGCAGGCGCTGATGCGTGAGGACGACCGGGTCCAGGGCCGCGGCATCAGCAAGCGCTACCTGACCCTGCTGGTCGGGCGCATGCCCGACGGCACCATGAGCGTGGACGCGCCGCTGCACATCGGCCTGCGCCAGGGCGGCGAGCGCCACGTGCAGGTGAACGCGGCGGGCAAGCCGTCGCTGAGCCACTTCCGGGTGCTGGAGCGGCGCGGCGGGCATTCCTATTGCGAGGTGCGGATCGAGACCGGCCGCACCCACCAGATCCGCGTGCATGCCCAGCACCTGGGGCATCCGGTCGCCGGCGACGACAAGTACGGCGATCCGGCGGTCAACAAGCGCCTGCGCGAGCAGATCGGGCTCAAGCGCCTGTTCCTGCATGCCGCCTCGCTGGAGTTCAGCCTGGACGACGGCAAGACGCCTTATCTATTGAATGCCCCGCTGGCCGACGAACTGGCCGAAGCGCTGAACCGCCTCGGCTAAGCCAGGCCCGCGGGAGCGGCATGCTGCCGCCCCCGCGCTGCGCTCAGCTTTCGTGATGGTCGTGATCGTGGTGCCCGTCGTGATGGGCGGGTGCCGGGCGTTGTGCCGGATG
This sequence comes from Xanthomonas sp. SHU 308, assembly GCF_000364645.1. Taxonomy (NCBI): domain Bacteria; kingdom Pseudomonadati; phylum Pseudomonadota; class Gammaproteobacteria; order Lysobacterales; family Lysobacteraceae; genus Xanthomonas; species Xanthomonas sp. SHU 308. Next base: position 3,241 of record NZ_AQOK01000192.1, read on the forward strand.
CGACTCGGCCGGCCGCGGCTCGGGCATGCGCGGTGGCGGGGAGAAGCGGGCCACGCGCTGCTCCTGGCGTTGTTCCTGGCGTTGTTCCTGACGCTGCTCCTGGCGCGGTTCCGGCATCGGCGCACGCATCGCCTCGCGCGGCATCTGCGGCGCGCGCGCCTCGCGTTCGGGCGCCGGCGCATGCCAGGCCTGCGCGCGCGGGGCTTCGCTCGGCAGTGCCTGGC
>NZ_AQOK01000193.1:0-4087 GCF_000364645.1 Xanthomonas sp. SHU 308
CCGGAGCGCAGGTCGCGCCCGGCCAGCAGGCGCTGCGCCGGGGCCGGCCAGCGCTGCAGCGGCGCGGTCGGGCGGGCGTGGAATTCGTCGCGGTTGCCGACCAGCAGCAAGCGCCATCGCGGGTGCGCAGCGTGCGCGAGAACGACCAGACACATGCCCGGCAGTGTGCGCGCTTGCGCAACGCGGCGCGAGCCTGGGCGCCATGTCGACGGCCGGTGACGACCGCCTTAACGCCGCGTACACAGGCCTGAATTTCCGTTCAATCTCAAAATTTGAGACGAAACAGTAACTTGTGGATAAGCCTTGAACAAGTCTCTAAAGATCGTTGCAAACCATTGATCCCGCTAGCGATTTACCGCTCGCAAAGTTGTTGACAACCCGTTGCGCGCTGCTAAGGTGGGCACTTGAGGGGAAACCGGGTTTTTTGTGGTTTTTCGTGGTTCAATGACCGCCCAGGCGGATTCGGAAAGGTGCAGGCGTCGTGTTTCAGGGCGAGACCGCAATCACTGTGGACGACAAGGGGCGTATGGCGGTTCCCACCGCGTACCGCGACCTCGTCGCGCGCGTGAGCGGCAATCGGCTGGGGCTGACCTACAACCCGTTCGAGGCCGGCTGCCTGTGGCTGTATGCGGAGAAGGAGTGGGAGCGGGTCCGTGACGACGTCATGGCCAAGCCCAACACCCAGCGCGTGGTGCGGGTCCTGCAGCAGAAGCTGGTGGGTTCGTCGGCCGCGCTGGAGCTGGACGCCAACGCCCGCATCACCATTCCGCCGAGCCATCGCGCCGCGGTGGGCATTGAAAAGCGCGCCGTGCTGTTGGGCATGGGCGACAAGTTCGAACTGTGGAGCGAGCAGGCTCATCGCGCACTGATCCAGCAGACTTTGTCTGACGAGGATCTGGGCGATGGATTGCTCGATCTGAAGTTGTGAGTCGGGGTGTCCGGATGCGCGGACAGGCGCAGGCCGGTCACCTCCCGGTGTCGCAACCATCGGCGGCGCATGTGCCGGTGTTGTTCGCGCAGGTCCTGGACGGGCTGCAGGTGATCGAAAACGGAATCTATCTGGATGGCACGTTCGGGCGTGGCGGACACGCGCGCGGGGTGCTGCACAAACTCGGCCCAGGAGGCCGGCTGCTGGTGATGGACAAGGATCCCGAGGCGATCGCCGAAGCCGAACATGCGTTCGGCGGCGACGCGCGCGTGTCCATCTATCGCGGCAGCTTCGCCGAACTGGGCCAGTGGGACGCCGCCGTTGCCCTGGACGGGGTGCTGTTCGACCTGGGCGTGTCCTCGCCGCAGCTGGACGTGGCCGAACGCGGCTTTTCCTTCGGCAAGGACGGCCCGCTGGACATGCGCATGGACCCGGAGGCCGGCGAGAGCGCGGCGCAGTGGCTGGCGCGCGCCGACGAGCGCGAGATCGCCGACGTGCTGTGGACCTACGGCGAAGAGCGGCAGAGCCGGCGCATCGCCCGCGCTATCGTCGCCCGCCGCGAGAAGCAGCCGCTGACCCGCACCGCCGAGCTAGCCGAGCTGATCGCCGGCGTGATGCCGCGCGGCGACAGCAAGACCCACCCGGCCACGCGCAGCTTCCAGGCGATCCGCATCCACATCAACCGCGAACTGGCCGATCTGGAGACCGGCCTGGACGCGGCGCTGGCCCGGCTCAAGCCCGGCGGCCGCCTGGCGGTGATCAGCTTCCATTCGCTGGAAGACCGCATCGTCAAGCAGTTCATGCAGCGCCACGCCAAGGCCCCGCCGAGCAACCGCCGCCTGCCCGAGGCCACGACCTTCGTGCCGACCCTGCGCCTGCATGGCGGCGCGATCAAGGCCGACGCCGACGAACTGGCGGTGAACCCGCGCGCGCGCAGCGCGGTGTTGCGGGTGGCGGAGAAGCTGGGAATCGGGAGTCGGGAATCGGGAATCGGTGAAGGCGAAAGCAGGAGCGCGCTTCCCGGGACGGAAGGTTTCCGTGTGCGGTCGACCGGCTCTTCCCCATTCCCCATTCCCGTTTCCCCATTCCCGCCGGCGCATGGCGCGCTCCACAGGAGCGCGCCATGAGCCGGCTGCTGCTGCTCGTGCTGCTCGCCTGCACCATCGCTTCGGCGATCGGGGTGGTGTACATGCGCCATCGCCATCGCCAGTTGTTCGTGGAGCTGTCGCGGCTGGAGCACAACCGCGACGAGCTGAACATCGAGTTCGGCCGGCTGCAGCTGGAGCAGGCGACCTGGGCCGAGAGCAATCGCGTCGACCAGGTCGCGCGCGAGCGGCTGGGGATGAAGTTCCCCGAGACCGGCGACATCGTGGTGGTGCGTCCGTGAACAAGAGCGGCCGCAATCGCCCCCGCAGCAACTTCAACCTGCGCGGCCGCCTGGTGCTGGTCGGCGCGGCGCTGGGCCTGTGCTCGGTGACCCTGATCGGCCGCGCGGCCTACGTGCAGCTGATCAACAGCGATTTCTACCAGCGCCAGGGCGAGGCGCGCTACCTGCGCGAGCTGCCGATCGCCACCTCGCGCGGCATGATCACCGACCGCAACGGCGAGCCGCTGGCGGTGTCCACGCCGGTGGAGTCGATCTGGGTCAATCCGCAGGAACTGCTGCGCAGCCCGGACCGCATCCCGCAGCTGGCGCAGGCGCTGGAGCTGCCGGTCGACGAACTCACCGCCAAGCTCTCGCAGAAGGCGGACAAGGAGTTCATGTACCTCAAGCGCCGGATCAATCCGGACAAGGCGCATGCGGTGGTCGCGCTGGGCATCCCCGGCGTGTTCTCGCAGCGCGAATTCCGCCGCTTCTACCCGCAGGGCGAAGCGATGGCGCATGTGCTGGGCTTCACCAACATCGACGACCGTGGCCAGGAAGGGCTGGAGCTGGCGTTCGATTCGTGGCTGCGCGGCAAGCCGGGCGCCAAGCGGGTGATCCGCGACCGCAAGGGCGCGATCGTCGAGAGCATCGACCTGGTCAAGCCGGCGCAGCCGGGCAAGGACCTGACCCTGAGCATCGACCGCCGCATCCAGTTCCTGGCCTACAAGGAACTGCGCAACGCGCTGGTCGAGAACAAGGCCGCCGGTGGCTCGATCGTGATCATGGACGTGGCCACCGGCGAGATCCTGGCCATGGTCAACCTGCCGACCTACAACCCCAATGCGGTCAACGGGGTCAACCCGGACGTGCGCCGCAACCGCGCGGTCACCGATCTGGTCGAGCCGGGCTCGACGATGAAGCCGCTGACCATCTCCACCGCGCTCAAGGCCGGGGTGGTGACCAAGGACACGCTGATCGACACCAACCCCGGCTACATGTCGGTGGGCCGCTTCACCATCAAGGACGTGCCGCGCAACAACGGCGTGCTGACCGTGACCGGGGTGATCACCCGCAGCTCCAACATCGGCGCGGCCAAGATCGCGGCCAAGCTGCCGGACCAGACCTTCTACGACCAGGTCCACAGCTACGGCTACGGCAGCTCCCCGCACAGCGGCTTCCCCGGCGAATCGGCCGGCGTGTTCCCGTCGCCGGCGCGCTGGAGCGGTTCGTCCAAGACCACCATGTCCTACGGCTACGGCCTGTCGGTGACGCCGCTGCAGATCGCCCGCGCCTACTGCGCGCTGGGCAACGGCGGGCGCCTGGTCACGCCGACCTTCGTCAAGGGCCAGCACGAGGACAGCAAGCAGGTGCTGGACCCGGCGATCTCCAAGGAAGTGGTGGCGATGATGGAGACCGTGGTCACCCAGGGCGGCGCCAAGGGCGCAGCGATCCTGGGCTACCACGTCGCCGGCAAGACCGGCACCGCGCGCAAGGCCGGCCCCGGCGGCTACGAGCGCGGCCACTACAACGCGCTGTTCGCGGGCCTGGTGCCGGCGAGCAACCCGCGCTTCGCTACGGTCATCGTGATCAACGACCCGCAGGGCGCCAAGTACTACGGCGGCCTGGTCTCGGCGCCGGTGTTCCACAACGTGATGGAAGGCGCGCTGCGGCTGATGGACGTGCCGCCGGACGACATCCAGTCGTGGCTGGCCGCGCAGGCCGCCGGCAAGAGCGGCCACGCGCCGCCGCCGGCGCCGGTGGAGCCGGATCCGGCGACCGTGCCCGACGCCGCC
>NZ_AQOK01000194.1:0-9639 GCF_000364645.1 Xanthomonas sp. SHU 308
CCGCCGGCCGCGCGCTGGCCGCGCTGCACCGTGCCGCGGCCGGCTACGCCGCGCCGCCGCGCAGCACCACCGTGCTGGTCGCCAACCTGCGCCTGTTCGCCCAGCCGCAGCCGTTGCAGGCGCTGGAGCACGATCTGGCACGGCGTCCGGCGCTGGCCGCATGGCTGCAGCAACGCGACTGGCAGGACGACCTGCGCGTGCAGCTGCTGCCCTGGCACGCACAGGCCTGGCCGCTGCTGCAGACACCGCCGCCGGCACTGTGGACGCATGGCGACTGGCACGCCTCCAACCTGCTGTGGCGCGGACACGGCGCCGCCAGCACGGTCAGCGCGGTGTTCGATTTCGGCCTGGCCGACCGCAGCTTCGCCCTGTTCGACCTGGCCACCGCGATCGAGCGCAATCTGATCCCGTGGCTGCAACTGGACGACGGCGGCACCGCCGTCGCCGATCTCGACCAGCTCGATGCGCTGCTGCACGGCTATTCCACATTGCTGCCGCTGGACGCGGCGCACCTGCGCCTGCTGGCCGCGCTGCTGCCGCTGGTGCATGCCGATTTCGCGCTCAGCGAGATCGAGTACTTCGCCGGTATCACCGGCTCGCAGGCGCACGCCGACATCGCCTACCGCCGCTACCTGCTCGGCCACGCCGCCTGGTTCGGCGAGGACGAAGGCCAGCGGCTGCTGCGGCACCTGCAGCGGCGTGCCGCGGCCGCGCCATGAACCACCGCATCCACCCCGACACATCCGCCGTCACGCCTGCCGCGCACGCACCGCGCGGCGCTGCCGCTTCCCACTTTCGTTTCGTTTGCCCGAGGTCGTTCCGCATGCTTCCCACCCGCCGTTTCCCCGCTCCGCACGCCCTCGCGCTGGCCCTGGCCACCGTCCTGCCGTTGCCGGCCCTGGCCGCCGACGATGCGCCGGCATCCGCCAGCACGCAGACCCCGGTCGAACTGGACGCGGTCAACGTGCAGGGCCGGCAATCGCACAACCGCAGCAGCCTGAGCGGCTACGGCGACGCACCGCTGCTGGACACGCCGATGGCGATCGACACCATCGACCGCACGCAGCTGTCCGACCGCCAGGTGCGCGTGCTCAGCGAGGTGCTGCGCGCCGACGCCGCGGTCGGCGACAGCTATGCGCCGATCGGCTACTACGAGAACTTCCTGGTGCGCGGCTATTCGCTGGATGCGGCCAACAGCTACCGCATCAACGGCCTGACCATCGCCGGCGAGCAGAACGTGGCGCTGGAGAACAAGGAGCAGGTGCAGGTGCTCAAGGGCCTGTCCGGGGTGCTGTCCGGCATCACCACCCCGGCCGGCGTGATCGACTACCAGACCAAGCGCCCGCAGCACGTGCGCAGCCTGGTGCTGAGCGGCGACGACGACGGCAGCCGCGGCGCGGCGGTGGACCTGGGCGACTGGTTCGGCAGCGAGCGCCAGTTCGGCCTGCGCGTCAACGCCGCGCACGAGACCCTGCGCAGCTATGTCGATCACGCCGACGGCCACCGCAATTTCCTGTCGCTGGCCGCGGACTGGAACATCGATCCGCAATCGACCCTGCAACTGGACGTGGAATACCAGGACCGCCAGCAGCGCTCGGTGCCGGGCTACCAGTTGCTCGGCGGCACGCAGCTGCCGAGCAAGGTGTCCGTGCATCGCCTGCTCGCCTACCAGCCGTGGTCCAGGCCGGTCGGCATCGAGGCGCTGAATGCGCAGGCGCGCTACGAATACCGCTTCAGCGACGCCTGGCATCTGCAGGTGGCCGCCTCGCACAGCCGCGCGCTGATCGACGATTACTCCAGCTTCGCCTGGGGCTGCTACGGCGCGGCCAGCTGCGCCGGCGACGCGGTGCCCAACCACTTCAGCCGCGAAGGCGACTACGACATCTACGACTACCGCAGCCCTGCCGACAGCCGCCGCAACGACGAACTGCAGGCGATCGCCAGCGGCAGCGCCAGCACCGGCGTGCTGCAGCACCAGTTCCAGGTCGGCGTCGACTACCTGCATCGCACCATCGACCGCCACGGCTCGATCAACGAGATGATCGGCAGCGGCAACATCGACGCCGACCCTCCGCTGCTGGCGGAGGCCGACGCCGTGCTCGGCCCCAAGCGTCGGCGCCTGGACAGCGCGCAGACCGCGCTGCTGGCAAGCGACCGCATCGGCATCGGCGAGGCCTGGCAGTTGCTGGTGGGCGCGCGCCAGGTGCGCTACGACGAACGCGCCTGGGACCGCGACGGCAGCCTGACCCGACGCACGCGCCGCTCTGTGTTTCTGCCGCAGGCGGCGCTGCTGTTCAAGCTGCAGCCGTCGCTGTCGCTGTACGCCAGCTTCGCCAAGGGCCTGGCCCCGGGCGGCACCGCGCCGTGGTTCGCCAGCAACGCCGACAGCATCCTCGCCCCCACCAGCGCCTACCAGCGCGAGGCCGGCATGAAGTTCGAGCGCGATGGCGTGACTTTGGGCGCGGCGCTGTTCGACATGCGCCAGGCCAACCAGTACGCGCAACCGCAGGCCGACGGCAGTTTCCTGTTCGTGCAGCAGGGCCGCCTGCACAACCGCGGCATCGAACTGTCCGCCGCCGGCACGCTGGGCGCCGGCCTGCACCTGCAGGCCAGCGTCGCCGGCATCCGCGCGCGCGCCGAGGACACCGGCACGCCGGGCGACGAAGGCCACCAGGCACTGAACGTGCCGCGGCTGCGCGCCAGCGCCCAGGCCAGCTGGGACGTGCCTGGCGTCAGCGGCCTGGCGCTGCTGGGCGGCGCGCAGTACAGCGGCGCCAAGTACGCCGACCGCAGCGGCCAGGTCGCCGTCGGCGGCTACAGCGTCTACACCCTCGGCGCCCGCTACGCCACCCGGCTGGGCGCGGTGCCGACCACACTGCGACTGAGCGTGGACAACCTCACCGACAAGCGCTACTGGCGCGACGTCGGCGCCTACGAAGGCGACGACTATCTGTTCCTCGGTGCGCCGCGGACGGCGCGGCTGGCGCTGCAGTTTGAGTTTTGAGGAGCTGGGAATGGGGAATCGGGATTGGGGATTCGTGAAAGCCGGAAGCGAGACATGGAGCTTCACCTTGTGGGATCGGCTTTAGCCGCGACGCGCCGCGGCTGACGGGTTGCGGCTGATCCCTACAGTGAGACAAACGCTGCTCCTTCGGCAAACACTGTCTTCTTCGTTCGCAAACGCCTGGCCCTGTTCTCCGGATCCACCATGACTTCTCTCGAACACCAGCCGCGCCGATGACCAAGGTGGCAATCCACTGTCATGCAGTCGAGACGCGCGAAGTGATGTGCTTTCCGATGGCGCAATGCGTCGGGACTGAAGTCCCTCCCACAGTGCACTCGGCCGGTTTGCCGCCAGCCCCTGCGGGAGCGGCTTCAGCCGTGACGCGCTATTACTGACGGGTCGCGGCTGAAGCCACTCCTACAACACGCGCGCAATGCACTGCGCTCGCGAACCGCCCGCCAATCCCGAATCCCCACTCCCCAATCCCGGCCTCCCAACATGTCTCCTCTCGAACTGCTCGCCGTGCTGGTCAACGTCCTGGGTGTGTGGCTGACCGCGCGGCGGGTACGTTGGTGCTGGCCGGTCAACGTGGTGGCGGTGCTGTTGTACGCGTGGCTGTTCTATCAGTGGAAGCTGTATTCGGACATGCTGCTGCAGGGCCTGTACGTGGTGCTGCAGTGCTACGGCTGGTGGCGCTGGAGCAACGGGCTGGGCGACGACGGCAAGGTCCAGGTCGGGCCGCTGCCATGGGGCGAAGGCCTGCGTTCGCTGCTGGCCGGCGCCGTCGGCGCGGCGCTGTTGGGCTGGTGGATGCACCGTCACACCGATGCGGCGCTGCCGTGGCTGGACGCGGCGTTGTCGGCGTTCAGCGTGGTCGCCAGCGTGTGGGCCGCGCGCAAGCGCATCGCCAACTGGGGCCTGTGGATCGTGCTGGACTGCGTCTACGTCGGCGTGTTCGTGTACAAGGGGCTGTACCCCACCGCCGCGCTGTACGCCGGATTCGTGGCGTTGGCGGTATACGGACTGCGCCTGTGGCAGGCCGATCTGCGCCGCGCGCAAGCCGTCACCTGACACGCCACGCGCTCTTTGCCGCCTGGCGGCACAGCGCGTGCCGTCGTCAACTCGATGCGAATGGCGCGCCGCAGCCGCACGAGCATCACGCGAACATCAGTCGCCCGCATCGTCCGCGACCCTGCCGGCAGCGTAGTCTTGTCAGCAACGCTTCTCCACGCTCTGGATTTCGCATGCACTTCGCCACCGCCGCCGGCTTCGCCCAACGCATCGCCGATGCGCTGCTGGCGCGCATCGCCGCCGGCGAATGGCGCGCCGACCAGCGCCTGCCGGTGGAGCGCGAACTGGCCGCATTGTTCGGTTGCACCCGCATCACCTTGCGCGAGGCGCTGCAGCAACTGGAATCGGACGGGCACATCTACCGCGAGAATCGCCGCGGCTGGTTCGTCAGCGCGCCGCGGGTACGCCACGATCCCAACAGCATCGCCGGCTTCATGCAGTACGTGGCCGCGCAGGGCGGCGTCCCGCGCACCGAACTGCTCGCCGCGCAGCGCCAGCCCGCCGGCCCGGCGCTCGCCCGGCACCTCCACCTGGACGATCCCGATGCCGAGGTGTTCGTGCTGCGCCGCCGCCGCTGGATCGGACGGCGCGCCGTGCTGCTGGAGACCAATGCGATCCTCACCGCGTGGGCGCCGCGCCTGCTCGACCACGACCTGGCCGGCTCGTTGAGCACGGTGCTGACCCAGCGCCTGGGCTTGCGGCAGGCGCGCAGCCGGCTGTCGATGTATCCGGCCACGCTCGATGCCGAGCAAGCCGTGCTGCTGCAATCCACCGCCGGCACGCCGTGCTTCCGCCTGCAACGCGTCAGCTACGATCCCGACGGACGTGCCGTGGAATTCGACATCGAGTCCTGGCGCCACGACGTGCTGGAAGTGTCGGTGGATGTCTACGCGCCGCCGGAATGAGTCCGGCTTGTTCGCTATCGCGACACGAGGTGGAGACGCAGCGGACCACACCCGCTCCCAACCAGGAACCAACAGCGACGCCGCTGGCGTCTGATTGCAATATCAGTCGTGACCGACTGCCGCGCCAGCCGAGGGGTCAGGGAGCAACGCTTCAACAACCCTATAACAGGCGCACGTCGGCAATTTCCGCCTCACCACCAGAACCATAGACGATGGCTGCCCTTGCCGATGGCGTAGTCCCCCTGCCCGTTCGCAATGCCCGCGATGCCTTTCCGCAACGCCGCAAGCCACGCCGAGTCGACCTCAAGTGCAGCTGGCGCTGCGTCTACGGGAAAAGACCAGTGATCGTCGGTCGTGGACAGCGTGAAGCGCAGCTTCTCCGGCGCCACCCAAGCGGCGAGCCCGCGCCGGTTGTTCGGCACGCCAAGTTCGGTCTTGCTCGGTGCAGTAATGAGAAGCGTGCGGGAACCGGCGCCGTCGGCAGCCAAGGCGTCCAGCAACGCCAACAGCGACTGGCATCCAGTTGGATCTGCGTTGAGATGCCAGCCGGGATAGTTGCGCTCGTTCTCGAGATAGCGCCACAGCGAGATGCGGCCGGTTTGCGTCCAGCGATGGGCAAGCCGCAGGTCGGGCGGCGACAGGCTAGGCATCGAACAACGCACGTTGCGGATCCGGCGGCGGCAGCGTGTCGTACAGGCGCTGCAGCTCTTCGCGGCAGGCGCGCAGCGGATCGTGCATCAGGAAGCCGGCCAGGCGCGCGTGCCAGGCCGGCCAGCGCGTGGCCAGCGCGTCCATGTCGCCGTCGGCGGCGCGGCCTTCACCACTGCACGCGACATGCGCGGTCTCGCACAGCACGTTGCGCCAGCCGAGCCCGGCCATGCGCAGCGACAGATCGGTCAGCGCCGCATACCAGGAGCCGTAGCTGCTGGCGTCCAGCCCGCCGGCGCGCTGCCGCGCCACGCCACGCAGCACCACCGCATGGCACACCGCCGACGGCAGTTCCGGATGCAGCGGCGGCAGGGCCGCGCAGGCCCGTGCAAGGCGCTCGGGATCCTCGGGCAGCGGATTGATCTCGCCCAGCCGCGGCCACGCACAGGCTTCGCCGGCATTGCTCCACGGCGTGGCGCTGGCGATGGCCGCGTCGCGCGCCAGGCAGGCGCTCAACTGCAGCAACCAGCCCGGCCCGGGCTGCGCATCGGCCGCCAGCACTGCCACGTCGGCATCGCCGCAGGCACGCAGCATCTCGTCCACATGCGCGACCTCGCCGAGCATGCGCGGCCGCCGCGTGTAGTCGGCCTGCAGGCGCGTGCGCGCCAGCCAGGCCTCGATCACCCGGATGCCGCGCGGGCCGGCCTGCGCATCGTCGGCCAGCCACACGCGGGTGCCAGCCGACGTGTTCGCCTCCAACGCACCCAGGCAGGCGTCCAGCGCGACGTCGTCGACGCCGACCGCCAGCAGCACGATGGGCAGGCTCACCCGCTTACTTCTTGCCGCGTGCCGGCAGCGGCTTCATGGCCTCGAACTTCTGTCCGTATTCGTCGGTGAGATTGCGCGCTTCCTGCGGGTTGCGCACGATCGAGGGGGTCAGCAACACGATCACTTCCTGCCGATTACTGTCCTGGGTCTTCTGCCCGAACAGCGCACCAACCACCGGCAGCTTGCTCAGGTACGGCACGCCGTTGCTGCCGTCGGTGGTGCTGTCGCTGATCAGGCCGGCCAGCATGATGGTGTCACCGCTCTGTACCGCCGCCTCGGTCTTGACGCGACGGGTGTTGATCGGGACGTTGCAGGCGACGCTGGTGCCGGCGCTGGTGCCGCAATTGGTCGGCGCCGCTCCAGGCGAACTGACTTCCTGGACGATGTCCAGGAACACCATGCCGTCCTTGGTCACACGCGGACGCACCTTGAGGATCACGCCGGTATCCAGGTAGTTCACCGAGGAATATGTAGCGCCGGTGCCCAGGCCCGTGTCGACGCTGACTGAATTGATCGGGATGCGCGTGCCCACGTTGAGTGTTGCTTCGGCATTGTTGCGAACGAACACCGAAGGCGTCTGCAGCAGTTTGACATTGGTGACCTGATCCAGCGCAGAAATCACCGCGGCTGCGTTCCTGCCCAGGAAGGTCCAGCCCAAACCGCTGCTGCCAGTAATGCTGCCGGCGATGTCGCCCCAGATCTTGCGGCCGGCCGCGCTGGGCAGATTCGCGCCACCGCCAATGCCGATGTTGTCGGCATTGGCCGGCGCATTCACCGCCTGCTCGAAGTACCAGTTGACGCCATACTTCAGTTTACCGGTCAGATTGACCTCCGCCACCTGCGCCTCGATGTGCACCTGCATCGGCATCACGTCGAGCTTCTCGACCACGTCGCGGATCGAGCGCCAGGCCTGCGGGGTCGAGCGCACCAGCAGGGTATTGGTTTCCTCCACCGCCGACACGCCGACCTTGTCGCCCTGCACTTCCAGGGTCACGCTGCCGTTGCCGGACGTGCGCGGGGACAGCTGCAGACTGCCACTCCCCAAGCCGCCGCCACTGCTGCCGGAGGAACTGCTGCTGCCCAGGCTGTCGCTGCTGCTGCCCAGGCTCCCGCCCAAGCTGCCGCCGCCCAGGCTGCTGCTGTCGCTGCCGTTGAAGCCGCCCAGGCCGCCGCCGTTCAACTGGCTCATCTGCGAGCCCGGCATCAGCGAGGCGTTGGAGTCGCCGCGGTTGCCGCCGCCGGCGCCGAACACTTCGGCCAGGCGGTCGGCCAGGTCCTTGGCCTTGATGTACTTGAGCTCGTAGGAGAACAGCCGCGCGCCGCCGCCGGCGCTGTCGATGCGGTCCAGCCACTCCTGGATCTGGTCCAGGTAGCGCGCCTGCGGGGTGATCACCAGCACCGCGTTGGCGTTCTCCAGCGGCATGAAGCGGAACATGCCGGCACTGGGCGTCTTGCTGTTCTCGCCGAACACCTTCTCCAGGTCGGCCGCGACCTGCTCGGCTTTGCCCGACTGGATCGGGAACACCCCCACCGACATGCCCGACAGCCAGTCGACGTCGAAGATCTGCACGGTGCGCAGGTAGTTCTCCAGCTCGGCGCGGGTGCCGCCCAGGGTGATGACGTTGCGCGAGCCGTCGATGCCGACGATGGCGTTCGGCCGCGCGTACGGCTCCAGCACCTTCTTCATCTCGCTGGCGGAGATGTACTTCAGCGGCACCACGCGCACCTCGAAGCCGCGCGCGTTGGCCGGCGAGGCGGTGCTCGGCGCCACCGTGCCGGCCAGGGCCTGGTCGGCGGGGACGATGTTGTAACGGCCGCTGCTGTAGACCATGCGTGCGTTGTTCCAGCCCAGCACCATCTCCAGCAGGTTCAGCGCCTGCGCCGGCGACACCGGCTTGGGCGTGGCCAGGGTCACCGTGCCCTGCACGCCCGGCGCGATCACGTAGTTCTGCCCGAGCATGTCGCCGAGGATGGCCTTGACCACCGCCTGCAGCGATTCGCCCTCGAAGTTGAAGGTGGCGCTGCCGCTGCTGGCGTTGCCCAGCGACGGCGCCGGCGCCGCGGCGGCCGCGGAATTGATCATGGTGCCGCTGCCGCGGCGGATCACCGGGGTGGCGCGCTCGGGCAAGGCGTTGGGATCGGCCGGGCCGCCCTGGCCGTCGCTCTGGGTGCTGCCGGCCGCGCCGACCTGGGGGTTGATCGCGGCGCCGCGACGGATGTCCGGCGAGGGCGTGGTGGCGCAGCCGGCCACCAGGCCGATGGCGAGGAACAGGGAAAACAGACGCGGCGTCATGCGATCACTCTTCAAGGGTTCTGACCTGAGGGGTTGTTCTGGCGCTGTTGCTGCAATTGCCGACGGCGCGCTTCGATCCGCTCGCGGATAGCCTGCAACTGCTCCGACGACGGAGCCGGCGACGACGGCTGAGGGGCGCTCGGGGTCGGTGCCTGGTTGGGCACCGGGTTGGGGGTGGACTGGTTCGGCGGGCGCGGCGCGTTGGCGTTGGACTGGCCATTGGGCGCGGACGCCGGCGGCGGCATCTGCCCCTGCGCGGCACGCCCGGCCTGGCCGAGCACGGTCGGCGGCTGCCCACCCTTGCCGTCGAACACCTTCAATTCCAGGGTCTGGGTGCCGCCGCTGCCGCTGACCGTGGCCTGGCGCGGCGCCAGCGACAGCAGCCGCCAGCCCTGCACGGCGTCGCCGCCTTCCTTGAGGCGCAGCGATTCGCCCTGCTCGGTGGTCAGCGTCGCCATCTTGAAGCGGTCGGTGAGCAACACGCCGGTCAGGCGCACGTTGGGCGCGGCGGCCTGGCCGTTGTCGGCGCTGAGGAAGAACGGATGCGGACGGCGATCCTCGGCGAACACCGGGCGCGCGGCGATCTCGCCGTACTGCGAGAAATCGCCCAGGCGCTGCGTGGTGGCCGCGGGCAAGCCCGGCAGCCGCTGCAGCATCGACGGATCGTCGGGCAGCGGCGCCACGCGCTCGCCGAGCCCACCCAGGCCCAGCGCCCAGATCAGCAGCCCCCACAGCGCCAGCGTGCCCAGCCACACGGTACGCAGGCCCATCGCTTCAATTCGCATGGCGGCCCTCCACCTGTTGCGGCAGGTCCGCCGGCGCGGCATTCGCGGCGCCGGGCGCACCTGGCGGGTTGGTCGCGCTGGGCGTGGCCGGCGGCGGCGGCGACG
>NZ_AQOK01000195.1:0-795 GCF_000364645.1 Xanthomonas sp. SHU 308
TTGCATCGAGGTGATATATGGATATTAAATTCACCCTGACTGCTTGCCTTGCGATGCTTTTCGCTATGGGTAGCGCGCGAGCGGAAAACGGGTGTCCGCCTGGGCAACTCCCAGCGCAGGCCAATGGCGTGATAACTTCATGTACACCTATCCCATCTGGATACTATCAACAGCAGGCGCCTCAGCCCCGTCCATCGGGGCGCTGGATCAATACGTGGGGAGCCATTGCAGTTGGATCGGTAGACGCCACAACAGATTACGGCGTAACGACTGGAAAGTTTTCTCAAGCCGAAGCTGAGGCAGATGCGCTCCAGCGATGCGGCAAGCATGGCGCAACGAACTGCGAGATTGCCTTAAAATATCATAACCAATGCGCTGCTATTGCAGAGCCACAATTGAATGGGCTCCCTATTGATGCCGGGCGGGTGCAGTTTGTGGGTGCTGGATCTACAGCCGAAGCCAGTAGAATAGCCCTTGAAGATTGTAAAAAAGCAAACGGAGCGAGGCCGGGCGTTGACTGTAAAGTTATTTATAAGGCATGCACCGAGCAGATATTTGAGAAGTACTAGCCCTGGAAGCCCCATCAACTAGTCCCCACACGGAGCAGATGGTGTATGAAAAAGCGTGGATTGCCCCACAGCCTCCAACCAAGCCCTCTTCGACCGCACGGCCTCATCTGCTGAATCTGTAATCGGACCTGGTCTAATGCGGCAAACACTATCCACTGATACGTGGCAGCAGTCCGTGCCGCGTGTAAGGGCGTTGCTGACCCTTTGCCTCTTGACGCTCTCGCTG
>NZ_AQOK01000196.1:0-4651 GCF_000364645.1 Xanthomonas sp. SHU 308
CGGCGCCGCCGCGGCGGTGGCCGCGGTCGCGCTGACCGCGCGGCAGCCGCAGCAGGGCGGCCTGCATCTGGCGGTGACCGTGCTCGGTGCGCTGATCGGCGCGATCTCGCTGTCCGGCTCGGTGATCGCCTGGGCCAAGCTCGATGGCCGCATCGACACCGCGTGGCGGTTCAAGGGCCAGAGCGCCTTCAATGCTGCGGTGTTCCTGGCCGCGCTGGTGCTCGGCGCGCTGGTGGTCACCGGCACGGGCGGCGCCTGGGCGGCGCCAGCGTTCTTCATCGCCGCGCTGGGCTTCGGCGTGCTGATGACGCTGCCGATCGGCGGCGCCGACATGCCGGTGGTGATCTCGCTGTACAACGCCTTCACCGGTCTGGCGGTGGGCCTGGAAGGCTTCGCCCTGCAGAACCCGGCGCTGATGATCGCCGGCATGGTGGTCGGCTCGGCCGGCACCCTGCTGACCGTGCTGATGGCCAAGGCGATGAACCGCTCGCTGGGCAACGTGTTGTTCAGCAATTTCGGCGACGGCGCCGCGGTCGTGCAGGGCGACGTGCAGGGCCGCATGACCGCGGTCGAGCCGGGCGACGCGGCGACGTCGATGCGCTACGCCTCCAGCGTGATCATCGTGCCCGGTTACGGCCTGGCCGTGGCGCAGGCGCAAGGGCGGCTGTACGAACTGGTGAAGCTGCTGCAGGCCGCCGGCGTCGACGTGAAGTTCGCCATCCATCCGGTCGCCGGGCGCATGCCCGGGCACATGAACGTGCTGCTGGCCGAAGCCGGGGTGCCCTACGACCTGATCTACGACATGGAGGACATCAACGACAGCTTCGCCAGCACCGACGTGGCGCTGGTGATCGGCGCCAACGACGTGGTCAACCCGGCGGCGCGCACCGACAAGGCGTCGCCGATCTACGGCATGCCGATCCTCAACGCCGACCAGGCGCATCAGGTCTACGTGATCAAGCGCGGCCAGGGCAAGGGCTATGCCGGCGTGGAGAACCTGCTGTTCTACGGCGACAACTGCGACATGGTCTACGGCGACGCCGCCGCGGTGCTCAACCGCATGGTGCAGGCGGTGAAGGAACTGGCCGCCTGACCCAACCGCTTCCCGCGCCGGCGCGAGGCGTCCGGCGCTTTCCGACCTTCCACGAGGACACCACCATGACCTATGCCACCCGCAATCCCTATACCGGCGAATTGCTCGCCACCTTCCCGGAGGCCACCGATGCGCAGGTACTGGCCGCGATCGATGCCGCCGACGCCGCGTTCCAGCAATGGAAGCAAGCCCCGTTCGCCGAACGCGCCAGGGTGATGCATGCCGCGGCGCGGCTGCTGCGCGCCAACACCCGCGAGTACGCATGCCTGCTGACGCTGGAGATGGGCAAGCTGATCGGCGAGGCCGAAGCCGAGGTGCGGCTGTCGGCGGACATCTTCGAGTACTACGGGGTCAACGCCGAGCGCTTGCTGGCGCCGGAGCATCTGCCGGTGGCCGATCCGGCCGAGGGCAGGGCGATGGTGGTGCACGAGCCGTTGGGCGTGCTGTTGGCGATCGAACCGTGGAATTTCCCGTACTACCAGATCGCGCGGATCATCGCCCCGCAACTGTCGGCCGGCAACACCGTGCTGCTCAAGCACGCCTCCAACGTGCCGCAGTGCGCGGCCAAGTTCGAAGCGCTGATGGCCGAAGCCGGTCTGCCGGCCGGGGCCTTCGCCAATCTCTACGCCACCCGCGGCCAGGTGGAGACCATCCTCAACGACCCGCGCGTGCACGGCGTGGCGCTCACCGGGTCGGAAGGCGCCGGCGCCATCGTCGCGGCCCAGGCGGCCAAGGCACTGAAGAAGTCGACCATGGAACTGGGCGGTGCCGACGCCTTCGTGGTGCTGGACGATGCGCCGCTGGAGAAGACGGTGAAGTGGGCGGTGTTCGGCCGCCACTGGAACGGCGGGCAGGTCTGCGTGTCGTCCAAGCGCATGATCGTGGTGCAGGAGGTGTACGACGAATTCCTGCAGCGCTACCGCGCCGGCGTGGCGGCGCTGCGTGCCGGCGATCCGATGGATCCGGCGACCACTCTGGCGCCGCTGTCTTCGCAGGGCGCCGCCGACGACCTGAAGCGGCAGATCGCCGAGGCGGTCAGGCATGGCGCCACCGCGACCGAGGTCGGGCCGCCGGTACCCGTGCATGGCGCGTTCGTGCAGCCGACCCTGCTCACCGACGTCGCCCCGGACAACCCGGCCTACCACCAGGAATTCTTCGGCCCGGTGTCGATGCTGTTCCGCGCCCGGGACGAGGACGACGCGGTACGCATCGCCAACGATTCGCCGTTCGGCCTGGGCGGCTCGGTGTTCACCGGCGACGATGCGCGCGGCGTGGCGGTGGCCAGGCGCATCTCCACCGGCATGGTGTTCGTCAACCACCCGACCATGGTCAAGGCCGACCTGCCGTTCGGCGGCGTGCGCCGTTCCGGCTACGGGCGCGAACTGATCGGGCTGGGCATCAAGGAATTCGTCAATCACAAGCTGATCGACGTGGTCGACATCGACGCGCCGTTCTGAGTGGGCGCCATGCGTAGGCCAGGCCGCCGGGGGCAACCCCGGCGGCTTTTTTGTGCCGTCGCCACGCCCGGGCCGGGGCGCGCACTCGGTGCATGCGGGCGGGTCATGCTGCGGGCGCACTTGACCTGGGGCAAAGTTCTTTTGTTTCATGGCGTTATTGGTAGAAATTCATCTTGAATCTGTTAGTCTGCCGGCATGATCCGACGCTCGCTGATTTGCCTGCTCACGCTTGGCCTGGTCGCATGCGCGACCCAGCCCAAGCCGCCTCCGTCGCCGCCGCAGGCCAGCGCGCCGCCGCCTGCGCCGCGTCCGGCGCCGCCGGCCGAGGCCGTGCCGGAAGTGGTGCAGGCGCCACCGGTGGACCTGACCCCGGTCCCGTTCGAGGTCGCCCGCGCCAACTTCGTCCGCGACACCGCGGCCAGGTACGGCATCGATCCGGCGCAGATCGAGGCGACCCTGGCGCAGGCCCAGTTCAAGGATGCGATCGTCGCGGCGATGTCGCGCCCGGCCGAGCGGGTCAAGCCGTGGAGCGAGTACCGGCCGATGTTCATCAGCCAGGCGCGCATCGACGGCGGCCGCGCGTTCCTGGCCACGCATCGCGACGAACTGCAGCGGGTGCAGGCGCGCACCGGCGTGCCGGCCGAGGTCATCGTCGCGATCATCGGCGTGGAAACCAGCTACGGCAAGAACGCCGGCTCCTACCGCGTGCTGGATGCGCTGTACACGCTGGCGTTCCGCTATCCGCGCAGCGGCGACCCGGCCAAGCTTGAGCGCGAGGTGCGCCGCGAACTGTTCTTCCGCGATGAGCTCGGCCAACTGTTCGCGCTGGCCCGCGAGGAGAACCTGGACATCACCGGCCTGATCGGCAGCTACGCCGGCGCGATGGGCCTGGGCCAGTTCATGCCGTCCAGCTACCGCCAGTTCGCGGTCGATGGCGACGGCGACGGCAAGCGCAACCTGTTCACCGACTACGACGACGCGTTCTCGTCCATCGCCAACTACTTCGTCAAGAAGGGCGGCTGGGTGCGCGACGGCGTGGTCGCGGTGCCGGCGACGCTGCGCCCAGGCGCCGAGGAATTCAATCCGACCGACTGGACGCCGACCTACACCCTGGCCGACCTGGCCGCGCGCGGCTACACGCCGACCGCGCCGGTGCTGGCAGCCGCTGGCGGCGCCACGCCGATCACGCTCGACGGCAGCGCCGGCAAGCAGTACTGGCTCGGCTTCCAGAACTACTACGCGATCACCCGCTACAACAATTCCAAGATGTACGCGATGGCCGTCTACCAACTGTCCCAGGCCATCGCCGGCAAGGAGTTACCCCCGGCATGAACCCGAACGCGCTGCTCCGGATCGCTCCCGTCGTCGCTGTGCTGGCGCTGGCCGCCTGCAGCAGCGCCCCGAAGAAGACCGCCGGCGGCGCCGGACCCGGCATCCGGGTCGAGGGCAAGGGTCCGGCGCATGTCGCCACCGGTTGTCCGTCCACCTCGCCCTACGCGCCGGCCAAGGAAGATCCGTCCAAGCGCGGCAACTACACCGCCGGCGGCCTGTATGCGCCCGGCGTGCGCGACAGCACCCCGGACTACGTGCCCAACGTCGCCTGCATTCCCGAGCCGCTGGTCACCGACGAACCGCGCTCGGCGATCGGCAACCGCTCCCCGTACATGGTGCTGGGCCGCGAGTACGTGGTCATCGACGATCCGCACAGCTACGTCGAGCGCGGCACCGCCTCGTACTACGGCAGCAAGTTCCATGGCCGGCTGACCTCCAACCGCGAGGTCTACGACATGTACGCGTTCACCGCCGCGCACAAGACCCTGCCGCTGCCCAGCTTCGCCCTGGTCACCAACCTGGACAACGGCGAGTCGGTGGTGGTGCGGATCAACGACCGCGGCCCGTTCCACGACGATCGGCTGATCGATCTGAGCTACGCGGCGGCGGTCAAGCTCGGCATCACCGGCAAGGGCACCGGCCGCGTGGAAGTGCGCGGACTCACTCCGGCCGACAACGGCGACCTGCTGGCGCGGCGCACTCCCGGCCGGCGCCCGGCGACGCTGCTGGCCAGCGCGTCCACCGCCACCGCCACACGCGATCCCGCGGC
>NZ_AQOK01000197.1:0-4288 GCF_000364645.1 Xanthomonas sp. SHU 308
CTGCTCGGCGCGGCGCTGGGCGTGCATCTGCTGCTGCGCCCCGCACCGTCGATGCCGACCACCACCACCGCCAGCGTCGCCACCGCCACTGCCTCGACGACCGTGGCCGCGACCGCCTCGGTGCGCGCCGGCGCGGCCGCCGACAGCGACCAGGCCGCGACCGCGATGCTCGACGAAAATCCCGACCTGTACCTGTGGCTGGGCTCCGACACCTCGCTGGCAATGGAATGAACCCGATGACTCGCCTGATCCGTCTCTCCCTGGCGCTGACGCTGCTGGCCGGCACTGCCGTCCCGGCGGCCTTCGCCGCCCCGCCCCCGCCCGGGCCGCCGCCACCGCCGAGCGCGGCCGACCGCGACGACGACTCCGGCCCGCCGCTGCCCGACTGGGAACACCTGAGCCCACAGCAGCGCGAGCTGCTGATCGCGCCCCTGCGGCAGCGCTGGAACGATGCCCCGCAGCAACGCCGACGCATGTTCGAGCACGCGCAGCGCTGGCAGTCGATGACCCCCGAGCAACGCGACCGCGCACGCAAGGGCGCCCGCCGCTACGAGGACATGACCCCGCAGCAGCGCGAGGAGGCGCGGGTGCTGTTCGAGCGCATGCGCACGCTGCCGCCGGACCAGCGCAAGGCGCTGCGCGACCGCTGGGAAGCGATGACGCCGGCGCAACGCGCCGCCTGGATCCGCGCCAATGCCGGCCCGGACAACCTGCCGCCACCGGATGCTGCCAGGTAGGCGAAACGCGGCGCCGGTTCAAGCCCGATGCGCATGGCGCGCGCGCCCTCGCCTCGTCGTGTGCGGCGCATGGAGTCCAGCGCCGCAGAAATCGCCCCGCAGGAGCGGCTTCAGCCCCCACGGCGTTCCCGGTAAACCCGGTCGCGGCTGGAAGCCGCTCCCACGGGACACTTCCGAAGTCGCGCTCCAGTCGCGACGCGGCGTTTTCGGTAGCGCCCGTCGCAGCTGAAGCCGCTCTTGCACGGGCTCACCTTGCCCGCAGATCAGCGCCGCCCGAGCCGGCGCCCAAGCATCGCGGCCGCACTCACGCCGTCCAGCGCGTCTTCGCCAGCAGCTCGTCGTTCCAGTCGTAGGCGATCGCGCCGTCCTTCAGGAACAGGGCGACGAAGTTGTAGACGTTGCGTGCGTACATCTCGCTCGCATGCACCGCGCCCATGCTGGCCAGATCCAACGGCCCGGCGATGGTCACGCCAGCGTGTTCGATGGTCTCGCCCGGTCGGGTGAGCTCGCAATTGCCACCGGTCTCGGCGGCCAGATCCACCACCACGCTTCCCGGCTTCATGCCGGCGACCATCGCCGCGCTGAGGATCTTCGGTGCCGGTCGTCCCGGCACCGCGGCGGTGCAGACCACCACGTCGATGCCCTTCAGGTGCTCGGCCAGGCGACGCTGCTGCTCCGCGCGCTCGTCGTCGGTGAGTTGCCGCGCGTAGCCGCCCTCGCCGGCGGCGCTGACCCCGAGATCGAGAAACTTGCCGCCCAGCGATTCGATCTGCTCGCGGGTTTCCGGGCGCACGTCGAAGCCCTCCACCTGCGCACCCAGGCGCTTGGCGGTGGCGATGGCCTGCAGGCCGGCCACGCCGGCGCCGACGATCAGCACCTTGGAGGGGCGGATGGTGCCTGCCGCGGTGGTCAGCATGGGGAAGAAACGCGGCGCCAGCTGCGCGGCGATCAGGGTCGCCTTGTAGCCGGCCATGCCGGCCTGCGAGCTGAGCACGTCCATCGCCTGCGCGCGGGTGGTGCGCGGCAGCCGTTCCAGCGGAAAGGCGACCAGTTGCCGCGCCTGCAGCGCCGCCGCGCGCGCCGGATCGGCCTGCGGCTGCAGGATGCCGACCACGCCGGCGCCCTCCTTGAGCTGCTGCAGCGCCACCGCCGGCAGCGGCTGCACGCACAGCACCAGATCCGCCTGCGCCGGGCTGTCGGGATCGGCCAGGCTGGCGCCGGCGGCCAGGTAGGCCGCATCGACGAAGCCGGCCGACACGCCGGCCTGCGGCTCGACCCGCACCTGCGCGCCCAGGGCGACCAGTTTCTTGACCGTCTCCGGCGTCGCCGCCACGCGGCGTTCGCCCTGCGCCGACTCCTTCACCACCAGCACCTGCACTGCCATGCGATTCCCCGTGCCTTGCCTGTCGTCCGCGCCGATCCTACAGCGTCCGCACGCCAGGTGGAGGCGTCGCGCACGCCAAGTGGACATCGGCGACCGGGCGCGTTGGCGCCCCCGACCCGAGGGCGCCCGCCGCGCACCGCGTCGGCGAAGGCGTGTTCTCCGCCGGGCGTCCAGGGGCATGGCCAGGTCGGGAAGGGCGCGGCGTGCGGGGAACCCCTGCATCGCCGGCAAGCGATCGCCAACGCGGGTCAGGCGCAGGCGCGGCGTCAGCCGCGACCGGCAGCGCGAGGAAACCGGGTCGCGGCGGAGGAGACGTCCTGATCCCGCCAAGGCCGACGGACAGGAAACGGCGTCAGCCGCGAATGGGGCTCCGAGTAAAGCCCCTCGCGGCTGAAGCCGCCCCTACGGTCGCGATGGCATAGCGACCAACGGCCGCCGGAACGCGTCGCTGGCGATGCGCTGACGCCGCCGATACGGGCAGCCGAGCAGCACGCGACCCGTGCAACGCCACGGCAGCGATCGCCCGCGCCGCCGCGGTGCTCTCAGTGCAAGGTCGCGCTATGCGGATCGAGGCGGTCGATGACGCCCTGCATGGCGCTGTCGAAGGCGCCGTCGTCGACGTGCGCGCGCAGCCGGCCCAGCCGCACCATCACCGCCAGTTCTTCCGGCGAGGCCACGCAGAAGCGCACGCCGCGCCGGTTGACAAACAGCAGGCGCGACGAGATCGGGCTCACCCACGACAGCTTGCCGGCCTGCATCTTGCCGTCGCGGTCGACGAAATCCAGCCAGGTGCCGATCTGCATCGTGCGGAAGCGGTCGGCATCGGCGTTGTCGAAATCGTCCATGGTCTGCGGCGGCGCCACGTCCACCGGTTGCGCCTCCTGCACCGGCGGCTGCGGCAGCGCCACCTGCGGCAGTTCCGGCAGCGGCCGCTCCAGTTCCGGGCGCAGCTCGGCCACCGCCTGCAGCGTGTCGTGCAGCGCGTCGATCGCGGCCGTGGCCGCCTCGGCATGCAGGCCGACGCTGGCGAAGACCCGCTGCAGCGCGCCCTGCCAGGCCTGCAGCCAGGGCTTGCCGACGATGTGCCGCTGCGCCTCGGCGGCTTCCTCGAGCAGGCCGTCGGCCAGCGCCAGCGCATCGCGCACGCCGGGGCCGCCCTCGCCTTCGCGCAGCATCGCCATGGTCAGGTGGTGCTGCCACGGCTGCCGCAGGAACTCCTGCAACGCCTGCGG
Source organism: Xanthomonas sp. SHU 308 (assembly GCF_000364645.1). Classification (NCBI taxonomy): domain Bacteria; kingdom Pseudomonadati; phylum Pseudomonadota; class Gammaproteobacteria; order Lysobacterales; family Lysobacteraceae; genus Xanthomonas; species Xanthomonas sp. SHU 308. The sequence goes on from NZ_AQOK01000197.1 coordinate 3,354, forward strand.
CAAATGCCGGCCCTGCAGGCGCACCTGCAGTTCGGCCTCGGCGCGCTGCCGCGCCAGTTCCAGCTTCTCCTGGCCGCGCTGGGTCTCGGCGGCGCGGCGCTCGGCGATCTCGATGCGGCGGCGGTGCTGCACCAGGAAATCGCGGAATTCCTCCTCCAGGGTCAGGAAGATCGCCAGGTTCTCGTTGAACTCGGCCACCAGCCGGTCGATGATCTCCTCGACCTTGCCCATCAGCACGCGCTCGGCCTGGCTCTCGCCGGTGTTGCCCTCGCAGGCCTCGGCCAGCGAATTGAGCAGGCGTCGCGCCGGATGGGTCTTCTGCACGAACATGCGCCGGTCCAGCAATGCGACCTTGACGAACGGCACCACCAGCCGGCCGATCAGTTCGCGCGAGCGGCCCTCCAGGTCGCGCTCGTCGAGCATCACGTCGAACAGCATGCCGACCAGGTCGATCGCGTCCTCGTCGACCGGATCCAGCCGCGCATGCGCCGGATCCACGCCGAACTGGGTGGCGTTGGACAGCACCTCGCTCTTGAGCCGCTGCGCCAGCGATTCGCTGTCGTCGCCGATCGCCGCGCGCAGCGTCGCGCTGGGCGTGGCCTGCAGCAGCGACAGCACCGACATCATCTCGCGCTGGCTCAGCGGGCGTTGCTGGCCGACCGCCGCGGTCGCCGCGGAGGTGGCGCTTTCGCGCGCGTTGCGGGTCTGCTGCAACAGTTCGTGCAACGCCTCCAGCAACACGCCCTGGCTGCCGCCGGGCAGGCGCGCCTCGGGGTCCTCGTAGCGCTCGCCGGCCTGCAGGCTGCCGCGGCGCTCGGCCCAGCGGTTGACGAAGCGGTTGGCCCAGGCCGGCGCGTAGTGCTCTTCGTCCTCGCCCAGCTCGGCACCGACGCCATCCCCGGCAGCGCCGGCCTCGCGCGGCGGGCGCTGCTCCA
>NZ_AQOK01000198.1:0-1669 GCF_000364645.1 Xanthomonas sp. SHU 308
GTGGCGATGCGATAGCCCTGGATCAGCACCCAGAACATTCAGGCTGGCGCTCGCCTTATGCCCGCGCGTTACCCGCAGCAAAAAGGATCACAAGGGAGACAGTCAGGGCGAATTTTATATCCATATATCACCACGACATTCTAGAATTTCTCGAAAATCTGCTCCGTGCATGCCGTATACACCACTTTGCACTCGGCCTCTGGAGTTGATTTATTAGCTTCCATGCAATCCGTCTCGACTATTCTACTCGCCTCAGGAATTGAGCTAGCACCAACAAATCTAACTCGCCCAGTGGCAAAAGGTTGACCTTCAATGTGCGGCTCTGCTATTGCCACGCATTGATTATGATATCTAAATGCAACCTTGCAATTCGTTAATCCACGAGAACCACAGCGTCTCAGCGCGTCCGCCTCAGCCTCCACCTTCGATAACTTACCCGTAGTGACTCCATAGATAGTGGCAGAATCTGTTGAGCCCTGTGCGATAGCTCCCCAAGTCGTAATCCATTTCCCAGATGGTTGCGGCGCTACTGATTGTTGTTGATAGTAGCCTGCTGGAATCGGCGTACAGGAAGCTATCGCGCCATTAGCCTGAGCAGGCAACTGACCAGGTGGACACCCATTCTCCGCGTATACAGCACCTGTGTAAAAACAGACTGCAAGGAAGATGAATGATTTAAACCTCATATCCACCTCATTCCAATCTAAATAAATTGACTACTATCTCGCTTTGAATTGCCTCTAGCACCACTCCCTTCAGAGACCGATGATTGCAGCGATATAGTGTACAACAGGCACGCAGAAAGCAATCCAAGCTTCTTCATGGCGCACCCTCCTGCGTTTGGCGCCCCTCTTTAGCGCCCACAAAATTCTAGAATTTTTCGAATATCTGCTTAGTACAGGCTTGATAAACCACCTTGCAGTCAACCCCGAGCACTGAACTGTTAGTTTTTTTACAGTCAGTCTGAGCGATTTTCGTCGCTTCTGGAATCGATACGGCCCTAGCAAAGCTAACCCGCCCTGCACTTATCGGCAATCCGTTCGTTTGCGGCTCAGCAATTGCAGCACATTGGTTGTGATAACTAATAAAGACTCGGCAGTCTTTTTCCCCATGGGAAGCGCAGCGCCTGAGCGCATCTGCCTCGGCTTCAGGCTTAGATAGCTTGCCCGTAGTTACTCCATAGTTTGTCGTATCGTCTATTGATCCCATAGCGATAGCTCCCCATGTCGTGATCCACTTGCCCGAAGGCCGTGATACGGGAGCCTGCTGTTGGTAGTAGCCAGGTGGAACTGGCGTACATGAATTCATTGCGCCATTGGCCTGTGCCGGGAGTTGCCCTGGCGGGCATCCATTCTCTGCATATGCTGAACCTATGAAGAAGAAAATGGCGAAGGGAAATGACAGCTTGAATTTCATGTGCATCTCGTCGCTAAGTGAATCGGCTGCTATTGCTGTTGGCATTGCCCCTGGCACCACTACCCTCAGAGGATTGCACTGCATTTTGTAGCCCCGACGATGAGTTCCCGTGCCTAGGTAGAGAGCCATTGTTCGATGCAGCAGATGTATCGTTGCCACGCTGCGGCGGCGTATAAGACCCCGGCGGCTGCCCCTGCGGTCCAGGCGAAGACGCTGCACCACCGGCGAACGCCGAGAAGTGCATGAAGGACGC
>NZ_AQOK01000199.1:0-12702 GCF_000364645.1 Xanthomonas sp. SHU 308
AGCCGCAGGCGCAGGGCGCGGCGCCGCCCGCCGACGCGGTGCCGACCGGGCCGGCGGTGCAGCAGACCGCCGGTGGCGGGGCCACCGCCTTGCGCACCTACCAGGACCTGCTGAAGAACGAGGCCGACGCGCGCCAGTTCGACGATCAACTACGCGCGCAGCCGGCGCTGGTCGACGTCGACGGGCGGATGCAGCGCATCGCGTCTCCCGACCTGTATCTGTCGCTGGCGCCGTCGCCGGACGGCCGTTATCTGCTGGCGCAGCGCCTGCAGCGGCCGTTCTCCTACCTAGTGCCGGCCAGTGGCTTCCCGCGCACCATCGAGGTGCTGGACCGCGCCGGCAAGCCGGTGCACACGGTGGCGCAGCTGCCGCTGGTGGAAGGCCTGCCGACCGGCAACGATGCGGTGCGCACTGGCGTGCGCGACATCGATTGGCGCAGCGACGCGCCGGCCACCCTGGTCTGGGCCGAGGCCCAGGACGGCGGCGACCCCGCGCGCGAAGCGGCGGTGCGCGACGCGGTGCTGATGCAGGCGGCGCCGTTCAAGACACCGCCGGTGACGCTGGCGCGCCTGCAGTCGCGCTTCGCCGGCATCGCCTGGGGCCGCGGCGACCTGGCGCTGATCGACGAGTTCTGGTGGAAGACGCGCCAGACCAGACAATGGCGCGTGGCCCCGGACCATCCCGCGCAGGCGCCGCAGCTGCTGGTGCAGCGTTCGCAGGAAGATCGCTATGCCGATCCGGGGACGCCGGTGACGGAGCGCGATGCGGCCGGCAACCCGCGCCTGTTGATCGCCGCCGACGGCCACAGCCTGTTCCTGCGCGGCGAAGGCGCCTCCCCGCAGGGCGATCGACCGTTCATGGATCGCTACGATCTGGACACGCGGAAAAGCACGCGCCTGTTCCAGTCGCAGGCGCCGTACTACGCGGTGCCGCAGGCCTTGCTCGACGCCAGTGGCCAGCGCCTGCTGATCACCCGCGAAACACCGCAGGAGCCGCGCAATTTCTACCGGCTCGACGCTGCGAACGCGGAGCCGGTGGCGCTGACCCATTTCACCCATCCCACGCCGCAGTTGCGCGACGTGCATAAGGAACAGATCCGCTATCGGCGCAAGGACGGGGTGGAGCTGACCGCGACCCTGCTGCTGCCGCCGGGCTACGACGCCAAGCGCGACGGCCCGCTGCCGATGCTGATGTGGGCCTACCCGGGCGAGTTCAAATCCGCCGACGCCGCCAGCCAGGTCACCGATTCGCCGTACCGCTTCAACGCGATCGGCTACTGGGGCCCGCAGGCGTTCCTGGCGCTGGGCTATGCGGTGCTCAACGATCCGTCGATGCCGATCGTCGGCGAGGGCGCGCGCGAACCCAACGACACCTACGTCGAGCAACTGGTCGCCGATGCGCAGGCGGCGGTGGACGAGGTGGTGCGGCGCGGCGTCGCCGATCGCAACCGCATCGCCATCGGCGGGCATTCCTACGGCGCTTTCATGACCGCCAACCTGCTCGCGCACACGCGCCTGTTCAAGGCCGGCATCGCCCGCAGCGGCGCCTACAACCGCTCGCTGACCCCGTTCGGCTTCCAGTCCGAGGAGCGCACCTATTGGCAGGCGCAGCCGGTGTACCAGGCGATGTCGCCGTTCAACTACGCCGACCGGATCAAGGATCCGCTGCTGCTGATCCACGGCGCCGAGGACAACAACTCCGGCACCTTCCCGATCCAGAGCGAGCGCATGTACGCGGCGATCAAGGGCAACGGTGGCACCGCGCGGCTGGTGATGCTGCCCAACGAGGCGCATGCCTACCGCGCGCGCGAGTCGGTGCTGCAGATGCTGGCCGAGAGCGAGCGCTGGCTGCGCACCTATCTGGGACCGGCGCCCACGCCGACGTCCACGCCGGCTGCGGCAGGCGCCACACCGCGCTGAGCCGCGCCTGCGCCACGGCCGCACGTGCGTGCCGCCGTGGCGCAGGGCGCTGCTGTGCAGTGCAAATGGTTCGCTTTGAAACCGTCGTGCGGCCGACGGGAACGCGATCCCTTTTCGGTTAGGCTTGCGGCGCCCCCACTGTCGAGCCATGCGTTTCCCGATGAACGAGTCCCGCAGCAGCATCGTCTTCGCCACCCCCGACCTTCCCCTGCGCGACGACGTGCGCCGCCTCGGCGCCCTGGTGGGCGACCTGCTCGCCGAACAGGTCTCGGCGCAGTTCCTCGACGAGATCGAACGCATCCGCACCACCGCGATCGCGCGCCGCGAGCGCGCCGCGCCGCTGTCATCGCTGAGCGAGCAACTCGCCGGCCGCGCACCGCGCGATGCCGAAGCGCTGGTGCGCGCCTTCAGCACCTATTTCCAGGTGGTCAACATCGCCGAGCGCGTGCACCGCATCCGTCGCCGCCGCGACTACCAGCGCAGCAGCGCCGACACGCCGCAGCCGGACGGCCTGCTCGACGCCTTGCGCCGGCTCAAGGCGCAGGGCGTCGGCATCGACGAACTGCGCGACTGGCTGCCGCGCATCGACGTGGAGCCGGTGTTCACCGCGCACCCGACCGAGGCGGTGCGGCGCGCGCTGCTGGAGAAGGAACAGTTGATGGTGGCCAGCCTGGTCGACAACCTCGACGGCCTGCGCACCCCGGGCGAGCGCGCCACCGACGCGGCGCGCTTCCGCATGGCGCTGACCGCCTCGTGGCAGACCGCCGATTCCTCGCCGGTACGTCCCACCGTGGAGGACGAGCGCGAGCATGTCGGCTTCTACCTGACCCAGGTGCTGTACCGGGTGATCCCGGTGATGTACGAGACCCTGGAGCACGCCATCGAGCAGACCTACGGGCAGGCGCTGAGCCTGCCGCGTCTGCTGCGCTTCGGCACCTGGGTCGGCGGCGACATGGACGGCAACCCCAACGTCGATGCCGCCACCATCACCGCCACCCTCGACGCGCAGCGGCGTGCGGTGCTGGAGCGCTATCTGAAGGAACTGTGGCAGCTCGCCAGCCTGCTCAGCCAGTCGACCACCCTGGTCGCGGTCAGCGCGCCGCTGCTGGAGCAACTGGAGCGTTACCGGCAACTGCTGCCGGAAGCCGCGGCGCGCTCGCGGCCGCGCCATGGCGACATGCCGTACCGCCTGCTCAACGATCTGATGCGCGCGCGCCTGCAGGCGACCCTGGACGACGCGCCCGGTGCCTATGCCGCGCCGGCCGAACTGGAAAGCGATCTGCAGTTGATCCTGGACAGCCTGCAGGCCAACAAGGGCCTGCACGCCGGCTGGTTCGCGGTGCGGCGCCTGCTGTGGCGGGTGCGCAGCTTCGGCTTCCACCTGGCGCGGCTGGACGTGCGCCAGGAGTCCAGCGTGCACGCGCGCGCGGTCGCCGCCGCGCTGGACACGCAGGACTGGGACGCGCGCGCGGTGGAAGCGCGCGCAGGCCTGCTCGGCCCCTACGCCAGCGGCGAACAGGCGCTGCCGGCGGCCGACGACGAAGGCAATGCGCGGCTGGACGCGGTGTTCGCCGCGCTCGCCGATGCGCGCGCGCGGCACGGCGCCGATGCGCTGGGCAGCTACATCATCTCGATGGCGCACGACCGCGCCGACGTGCTGACCGTGCTGGCGCTGGCGCGCCGCGGCGGCCTGGTCGATGCCGACGGCGCGGTACCGCTGGACATCGTGCCGCTGTTCGAGACCGTGGACGACCTGCGCGGCGGCACCGCGACCCTGCGCGACCTGCTGGCCGACCCGGTCTACCGTCGCCACCTGGCCGCGCGCGACGACGTGCAGATGGTGATGCTCGGCTATTCGGACAGCGGCAAGGACGGCGGCATCGCCGCCTCGCGCTGGGGCCTGCAGCGTGCGCAGGTGGAACTGCTGGAGGCGGCGGCCGAACTGGGCATCCGCCTGACCTTCTTCCACGGCCGCGGCGGCTCGATCGTGCGCGGCGGCGGCAAGACCACGCGCGCGCTGGAGGCGGCGCCGCGCGGCAGCGTCGACGGGCGCCTGCGCGTGACCGAGCAGGGCGAGGTGATCCACCGCAAGTACGGCATCCGCGCGCTGGCGCTGCGTTCGCTCGAACAGATGACCGGCGCGGTGCTGCTGTCGAGCCTGCGCCCGCGTGCGGCCGATGCGCGCGAGGCCGGCTGGCGGCCGGTGATGGACCTGGTCGCCGAGCACAGCAGCCAGGCGTACCGCGGCTTCGTCGGCGATGCCGAGTTCATGCGCTATTTCCGCCTGGCCACGCCGATCGACGTGATCGAGCGCATGACCCTGGGCTCGCGGCCGTCGCGGCGGCTCGGCCAGGATGCGGCGCTGTCCAACCTGCGGGCGATTCCCTGGGTATTCGCCTGGAGCCAGGCGCGCGCGGTGATCCCGGGCTGGTACGGCGTGGGCAGCGGCCTGCAGGCGGCGGTGGACGCCGGCCACGAGGACGCGCTGCGCGCGATGGCCGCGGACTGGCCGTTCTTCCGCACCTTCCTCGACGACATCGCCATGGTGCTGTCCAAGGGCGACCTCAACATCGCCGAGATGTTCTCGCGCCTGTCCGGGCCGCTGCACGCGCGCTTCTTCCCGCGCATCCGCGACGAACTGGCGCTGACCAAGGGCTGGGTGAAGGCGCTGACCGGGCAGTCGTCGCTGCTGCAGCACGATCCGCGCCTGGCCTTGTCGATCCGTCTGCGCAATCCGTACATCGACCCGATCAGCGTGCTGCAGGTGGACCTGCTGCAGCGCTGGCGCGCCACCGACGGCGAAGACGAGGAATTGCTGCGGGCGCTGGTGGCCTGCGTCAACGGCGTCGCCCAGGGCGTGCAGAACACCGGCTGAGCCCAGTGCTTCCAGGGCGCCGTCGGTGGGTACCGGCGGCGGCCGACCGTGATTCTCTTGCAAGCGGACAAGATTGTCCGATAATGCCGCGCATGGAAATGCGAGCCGATACCGCCCACCGCCGCCGCCTGTTGCTGGACGCCGCCGACGAGGTGTTCTGCGCGCACGGCGTGCTGGCGCCGCTGGAACTGGTGGTGGAGCGCGCCGGCCTCGGCCGCGCCACCCTGTACCGTCATTTCGCCGACCGCACCGAACTGATGGCCGCCCTGCTGGAACGCGGCCTGGACGGCCTGGAGGGCTGCGCGCGCGAGATCGGCACGCGGCCGGACGGACTGTTCCTGCTGATGTACGACGTCGCCGAACACATCGCGATGTCGGCGCCGCTGGCCGACTACTGGCGGTCGATGCCGCGCGAGCATCCGACGATCGCCGCGGCGCATACGCGGGCGATGGCGATCCTGCTGCCGTACCTGCAGCGTGCGATCGCCGCCGGCCTGTGCCGCCCGGACCTGGGCGAGCAGGACCTGGCCCTGGCGATGGACATGCTCGGCGCCTGCCAGCGCGGCAGCGACGAGGCCGAACGCAAGGCGCTGGCGCAGCGTTGTTGCCGCCTGCTGTGCCACGCCCTTGCCACGCCCGCGGCGGCGGCCGAGTTGTGAGCGCCGACGGCGCCGCGCGTCGACGCGCCTGGCCATGGCGGCTGGCGCACGCACTGGCGATGCTGGCGGTGCTCGGCGCCAGCCTGTGGGGCGCGCTGTTCCTGAGCTATCTGCCGCATACCGGCGCGGTGGTGCGCTACGGCTCGGCGCTGCTGTGGGCCGCCTTGGGCGGCGCGGCGCTGTGGGGGCTGCGGCATCCGCGCGAGTACCGCGTGCTGCCGCTGCTGTTCGCGGTCGGCTGCGCCGGCATGGCGGTGGGCTGGTCGGCGCTGCAGCCGCAGCAGAACCGCGACTGGGCCGACGATGTCGCGCAACTGTTGCAGCCGCAGGTGGACGGGCACGTGGTGACCCTGCACAACGTGCGCAATTTCGCCTGGCGCAGCGACCACGACTACACCCCGCGCTGGGAGACGCGCCGCTACGACCTGGAGCGGCTGGCCTCGGCGGACCTGACGCTGTCGTACTGGATGGGGCCGGCGATCGCCCACACCCTGGTCTCGTTCGGCTTCGACGACGGCCGTCGCGTGGTGTTCTCGCTGGAGATCCGCAAGGAGCGCGGCGAGGCGTTCTCGGCGCTGGCCGGGTTCTTCCGCAATTTCGAGCAGGTGATGGTGGCCGCCGACGAACGCGACATCCTGGCGGTGCGCAGCAACGTGCGCGGCGAGGACGTGTACCTGTACCGGCTCAACCTCTCGCGTGCGCAACTGCGCCAGCTGTTCCTGGGCTACGTGGCGCGGGCGCAGCAACTGCAGCGCACGCCGCGGTTCTACAACACCGCCACCAGCAACTGCACCACCATCGTGTTCGAACTGGCGCGCAAGCTCGATCCGGCGCTGCCGCTCGATGTGCGCCTGCTGCTGTCCGGCTACCTGCCGTCCTACGTCTATGCGCAGCATGGCTTCATGCCCGGCTACAGCCTGGCCACGCTGCGCACGCGCGGCCGCATCGGCGAACGCGCGCGCGCGGCTGGCGTTGGCGACGACTTCTCCACGCGCATCCGCGCCGGCATTCCCGGCGACGATCCCGCCGTCGCGCCATGACCCGGTACTTACGTCTTGCGCGGTGCGCGGGCACCGCGCTGCTGGCTGCCGGGCTGCTGCTCGGCAGCGGTTGTGCGATGGTCAGCGTGCAGTCGCGCAGCGCTGCCGACTACATCGCCACCCAGCGCGGCGACGTGCTCAGCACCGGCAAACTCAGCGATGCCAGTCTGGAGACGTTGCGCGTGCTCGCGCTCGACCCCAAGACCTGCGAGGCCGACGTTGCGGCCTGCGCCACGCAGCTGCGCGCCCTGCAGGGGCTGGACCAGGAGCGGCGGCTGGCGACCCTGTCGGAGCTGTGGGTGCATGCGGCCAATGTGCGCACGCCGCGGCAGGCGAGGGCGCTGGACGACGCGACGCTGCAGGCCTGGCTGGAGGCGGCGCGCTACGCTTACGCCTACCTGTTCTACACCCAGCGCCCGGCCAGTGCGCGCGCCTTCGAGGACCGGCAGACCCAGGTGCGCGACTACTACAACTACGCCGTGCAGCAGGTGGTCGGCGAGCTGTTCCTGCGCTGGCGCGCCGGCAGCGCCAGCGGCGAGTTGCACGACGACGACACGCTGCGCACGGCCGGCTGGCAGGTGCGCGCGGACATGGGCAGCTTCCGCTTGCCGGGTGGCGTGGCACGGCCGGACGCGATGCTGCCGGCGTCGACGCTGCGCTTCGATGGCCTGCGCAGCACCTACCGCCGCGACGGCTTCGGCGCCGAACTGGTCGCGGAGATTGCGCCGGCCAAGGTCGGCGATCCGACCGCGGCGGCGGCCGCCAAGGCCGCGCCAAACCTGCACGCGCCTGCGTTCAGCGAGATGCCGTATGCGCCGACCACGGTGCTGCTGCGCTTCGACGGCGACAGCCTGGCGCAGGTGCTGGACACCCGCAGCGTGGTGGTCGCGCCCTACGATCCGTACCGCGACGGCGAGGTCGAGGTGCACGGCCAGCGCCTGCCGCTGGCGGCCAACTTCACTGCGGCCTATGGCCTGTGGCTGGCCCGTGCCGGCTTCGCGCGGCAGTCGCTGCGCTCCATGCTCGGCCGCGAGGATGGCATCGACCAGCCGCATCTGTACCTGATGCAGCCGTACGATCCGGACCGGCGCATCATCCTGATGCTGCACGGCCTGGCCAGCAGTCCGGAGGCCTGGGTCAACGTCGCCAACGAACTGATGGGCGACGAACAACTGCGCCGCCACTACCAGATCTGGCAGGTCTACTACCCGACCAACATGCCGATCGCCTGGAACCGCGCGCAGATCGAGACGCTGGTGCAGCAGACCCTGCGCCATTTCGATCGGCAGGGGCAGGCATCGGCGTCGCAGCACATGGTCCTGATCGGCCACAGCATGGGCGGGGTGATCGGGCGCCTGTTGGTCAGCGACTCCGGCGACACGCTGTGGAACGATCTGATCGGCGCGCGCGGCGACCGGCGTCCGCTGGACCCGCAGGCGCTGGCGCAGTTGCAGCCGCTGCTGCGCTTCGCGCCGTTGCCGGAGGTGGACCGCGCCATCTTCATCGCCGCGCCGCAACGCGGCACCACCTTCGCCGAAGGGCGGCTCGGCCGCCTGGCCGGGCGCCTGGTGCGCCTGCCGGTGACGCTGCTCGATCGCTTGAACACCTTGCTGCAGGGGATCGACGGCCCCGACGGCGCGCCGGTGCGCGTGCCCAACAGCATCGACAACCTGCGCGACACCGATCCGTTCGTGCGCGCGGCGGCGGACCTGCCGATTTCGTCGGCGGTGCGCTACCACACCATCATCGCCCGCCGCGATCCGGCGGTGCCGCTGGCCGACTCCGACGACGGCTTGGTGCCGTATCGCAGCGCGCATCTGCCGGGCGCGGTCTCCGAACTGGTGATCACCTCCGGCCACAGCGTGCAGGAGACCCCGCAGGCGATCCTGGAGATCCGCCGCATCCTGCACGCGCAATTGCAGGCGGACGCCGCCGCGCCGCGCTGACGCCGCCCGCGACGTGGGCCGCGCGCTCGCGTCGTCGCACGCCGGAGTCGCTGCGTGGTCGCGCCGCGCCAATCCGCAGACGGGCGACGCAATCGCCTGCGCGCGCGACGACGCGCACCTGACCCGAGCGCCCGACGCGCCGCTTGCTCCTGAGTGCCACCCCTGCATCGCGGCGCAAGCAGCGCCGCAGTTGTGCCGAATTGCGCAGGAAACGCGCCGAATCGCCAGGCTTTGGTTTCAGATGACATCGTTGTCATCAAATTGCAGCCGCGTCCGCCAACAATGCGCGCCGCCGCGAACACGATCACGGCCTCTCTCCCCTCCATGCCCGGCCTGCGGCCCGTTCCGTTGGTCGCGCCTACGTTCGGATTTTTCATGTCGCACTCGATCCATCTTCAGAAACGCCTGTCACTGGCGATCGCCGCCGCGCTGCTCGGTGTCGCGCCGATGGCCTTGGCCCAGGCGCAGGATGCGCAGGAGACGCAGACCACCGCGTCCGACGCCAGCGCCAAGACCCTGGACAAGATCACCGTCGCCGTCACCCGCTACAACGCCGCGGACATGCAGATGGCCGCGACCAACACGGCCAACGTGCTGTCGGCCGAAGACCTGAAGTACACCGCCGTGCACAACATCGCCGAGGCGCTGGGTCTGCTGCCGGGCGTCAACGTGGTCAACACCGGGCAGTCGTACTTCGGCGGCGTCGACGGCGCCGCGCGCGGCGAGGGCATGTTCGCCTCGGTGCGTGGCCTCAACGCCGAGTACAACGTCAACCTGATCAACGGCGTCAACGTGGCCCAGGGCCTGCCCTACAGCCGCAGCGTGCAGCTGAGCCTGCTGCCGCCGTCGGGCCTGCAGACCATCGTGTTGAACAAGACCTCCACCGCGGCGATGGACGGCGACGCGATCGGCGGCACCATCGACTACCGCACCCCCAGCGGCTTCGACTACAGCGAGGCGATGGGCGGCAGCGTCACCGCCAGCGGGCGCATGGAAAGCCGTGCGCGCGACTACGGCGACGACGGCCTGGGCAAGGGCGCGGCCGGCGAATTCCACGCCAAGTTCGGCACCGACAACCAGTTCGGCGTGTACACCAGCGCGTACTACGACGAGCGCCACTACGTGAACAGCGAAGTGGCCAACGCCGCCGCCTCGCGTGGCGACTGGGGCAAGAAGTACTTCTCGCGCACCACGGCCAGCGGCCAGCCAGCGCCCGGCTACGATCCGCAGGATCTGCTGATGGCCACCGGCGCCAACATCGGCTACTCCGCCGGCGACACCAAGCGCTACGGCGGCAACGTGTCCTTCGACTGGCACGTCGACCCGAGCCTGCAGCTGTATGCGCGCGCCACCTACGCCTACGCCAAGACCGAGCAGAACACCGGCTACACCCAGCTGGTACCGGCCAATGTGAGCCTGGCGCAGATCGGCACCACCGGCGTGTACCAGCCGCAGATCAACCGCGTGGCGGTGCGCTACTGGTACGAGACCAACCCGGAAGTGGCGGACCTGGCCACCTTCCAGTTCGGCGCCGACAAGCAACTGGGCAACTGGACGCTGTCGCCGAACCTGTTCTACAGCTACGGCGACAACGATCGCCCGGACCACGTGGAAATCTCCGCGCGCGTGGACCAGTACGCCTCCACCCAGTTCCCGTACGGCGGCGCCAGCACCTTCTCCGGTTACGACGGCGACGGCTTCCCCAAGCCGCTGCTGACCCCGGCGATCCAGGCCCAGGCCAGCGACATCGGCAGCCTGTATGCGCGTCGCTACGGCCAGTTGACCAAGTCCTACAGCGGCCAGACCAAGGGCGGCGCCAAGTTCGACGTGCGCTACGACTTCGACCAGGGCGCGCTGAGCAACATCCAGTTCGGCGTGAAGTACGTCGACAGCTCCCGCGACTTCACCTCGCGCGACTGGACCAACAGCAAGTTCACCGACGGCACCCTGCTGCGCGACACCGGCCTGGTGGTCGGCCAGTACGACTCGGTGTACCCGGGCAAGTACGCATGGCCGACGGTCAAGCTCAGCAACGGCGGGCTGAAGACGATGATCGCCCAGCACCTGACCGCGGCCAGCTTCGACACCTGCGGCAGCCTGGCGATCAACAACCAGAACTGCGCGACCATGCGTGGCGACGAGGCGGTGACCTCGGCGTATGCGATGGCCACGTTCCGCACCGGCGACCTGGAAGTGATCCCGGGCGTTCGCTTCGAGCACACCAGCATCCGCAACACCTTCTGGACCATGCCCGAAGACGCCAGCGGCAACGAGCTGCCCGGCTTCTTCAGCAGCAACCACACCAGCTACGACGTGCCGCTGCCGAGCGTGTTCCTGAACTACCGCCCGGGCAACGGCAATGCGGTGTACCGCGCCTCGGTGTGGACCAGCTACACCCGGCCGGCGCTGGTGCAGCTCGGCGGCGGCGCCAACTACGACGTCTCCAGCGACGGCACCACGGTCATCACCGAGGGCAATCCGGACCTGAAGCCGATCAAGTCGCTCAACGTCGACCTGTCCGGCGAGTGGGACAACGGCCACGGTGGCCACGCGATGCTGGCTGGCTACTACAAGCGCCTGACGAACTATATCTACGAGAGCGGCTCGGATCCGGCCAACGCCGGCACCAGCACCGGCGCCGGCAATGTGCGCTACGTGCGTCCGCAGAACGGCGGCGACGGCAAGGTGCTCGGCTTCGAGGCCGCGGTGCGGCAGACCCTGCAGGGCATGCCGGCACCGCTGGACGGCTTCGGCATCGGCGCCAACGTCACCCGCCAGACCACCCGCGTCGACCTGGGTATGGACGGCTTCCACGACGAGCGCATCCAGAACGCGCCCGACCTGATGGCCAACGCCGAGCTGTTCTACGAGAAGGGCCCGCTGTCGGTGAACCTGGCCTACCACTACTCCGGCGAGTACGTCTCGGTGTACGACTACTACAACCGCGGCGCCACCTGGGACGACCTGTGGGTCAAGCCGATCACGCGCGTGGACCTGCACGTGGGCTACACCTTCAACGAGCACCTGCGCGCCGACCTGTCGGTGGCCAACCTCACCAACCGCCTGAGCTACTGGGCGCACGTGGGCCACAACAGCACCGCGATCTCCGACATCGTCGATGCCGGCCGCACCGCGCTGTTGAACGTGAAGTACACGTTCTGAAGCGGGCGCTTGCGCACGCGGGACGTCGCCAGCCGCCGCACGGCCTTGCGCCGTGCGGCGGGTGGGGCGTCGTCGGCCGCGCGTTGCTGCTCGTCTGCCTGGCGCTGATCGGCCTGCCGGGAGCGGCCAGCCCGGCACCGGCGACGGTGCCGATCGACGGCTTGCGCCTGGATCAGGTGCAATTGCTCGGCTCGCACAACAGCTATCGGCCGGTGCCGACCGCGCAGGTACGCCAGCGCCTGCAGGCGCACGACGCGGCCGAATGGCCGGCACTGGCCTATGGCCATCCTTCGCTGCAGGCCCAGCTCGCGCTGGGGCTGCGGCAACTCGAACTCGACGTGGCCGCCGACCCGCGCGGCGGCCTGTATGCCGCACCGTATGCGCGTGCCGATGCGGCGACCCGCGCCAGGATGCGCGCACCGGGCGCCAAGGTCCTGCACCAGCCGGGCCTGGACTACGCCAGCCATTGCCTGCGCTTCCGCGACTGCCTGGCGATCCTCGCCGCCTGGTCGCGCGCGCACCCTCGGCATGCGCCGCTGGTGGTACTGGTCAATGCGGTGGATTTCGATCCGGTGCCGGGCCTGTGGCCGCACCGTTCCGCGTTCGACGCGCACGCTCTGGACGCGCTGGACCGCGACATCGTCGAGGTGGTAGGGCGCGCGCATCTGATCGTGCCCGACGACGTGCGCGGTGACGCGCCGAGCCTGCGCGACGCGGTGCTGGCGCATGCCTGGCCGCGGGTGGCGCAGGCGCGTGGCCGCATGCTGTTCGTGCTCGACGGCAATCCGCGGCACGAGGCGCTGTATCGACAGGATCATCCATCGCTGCGCGGCCGCATGATGTTCGGCTGGTACGCGCCGGACCAGCCGGAGGCGGCGGTGCTGTCGATCGAGGATCCGCTGGCCGAGGCGCCGCGCATCCGCGCGCTGGTCGCGCAGGGCTTCGTGGTGCGCACGCGCGCCGATGTCGATGGCCGCGAGGCGCGCGCGCACGACCGCCGCCGCGCGCAGGCAGCGCTGGAGGCCGGCGCGCAATGGATCAGCACCGATTACTACGCCGGCGCGCCGGATCCGCAGCGGCTGGGCTACTGGCTCCCCCCCC
>NZ_AQOK01000200.1:0-7099 GCF_000364645.1 Xanthomonas sp. SHU 308
CTGCGACCGGGTCACGGCCGCGTGCGGCACGACCGCACCGTGAGACTTTCCATGTTGGGGACGATGATGAAAACAGGTACGCGTTGGATGCTGTGGGTCGTGCTGCTGATGGCGGCATTGGGCGCGCAGGCGCGACCGGCGCCGAAGACAGCGCCCGCGCTGCAGGTGGAGAAGGTCTGGATGCTGTTCCGCCATGGCGTGCGCGCGCCGTTGCCGGGCGAGGCCGCGGCCGCCGCGCTGACGCCGCAGCCCTGGCCGGTGTGGGACACGCCGCCGAGCCTGCTCACCGCGCATGGCCGCACCGCGGTGGAGCGCAGCGGCGACTACACCCGGCAATGGCTGCTGCGCGATGGCGTGCTGCCGGCCCAGGGCTGCCCGGCCGAGGGCACGGTCAGCATCTACGCCAACACCGACCAGCGCACCATCGTCAGTGCGGAGCTGCTCGCCGACACCCTCGCGCCCGGCTGCCGTCTGCAGGCCGGCCACCAGGCCGAGGGCAGCGACGACCCGCTGTTCCGTCCGGTGGAAGCCGGCGCGGTGGAGTTCGATGCCGCCGCCGCGGTGGCCTCGATCCAGCGCCAAACCGGCGGCCCGGGCGCGGTGCTGGCACCGTATGCGCGCGAACTGCGCACCATGCAGGAGATCCTCGGCTGCACGGAGCGCTGCGACTTCGTGCACATGCCCTCGTCGCTGACCCCGGGCGCGAACGGGCACAGCCTGGCCTTGCACGGGCCGCTGGACCTGACCTCGGGCACGGCCGAGGTGTTCATCCTGCAGTACGCAGAAGGCATGCCGCTGGACCAGGTCGGCTGGGGCCGCGCGACGCCGGCGCGCATCGCTGCGGTGTCGCGACTGCACGCCTTGCTGTTCGAGATCTACGCACGGCCGCAGTACATGGCCGCGCGCGCGGGCGCGCCGCTGGCGCACCGCCTGCTGGACACGCTGGGCGCGGACGACGCGCCGCGGCTGAGCGTGCTGGTCGCCAGCGACACCCACATCGCCGCGCTCAGCGGCCTGCTCGACCTGCATTTTCATCTGCCCGGCTTCGGCCGCGACGACGCGCCCCCCGGCGGCGCGCTGGTGGTGGAGCAGGTGCGCGACCCGCGCAGCGGCCAGCGCTATGTGCGTGTGCGCTACCAGGCGCAGTCGCTGGACCAGTTGCGCGCGCTGACCCTGCTGAGCCTGCGCCATCCGCCGCTGCTGCAGACCCTGCAGATTCCGGGTTGCAGCGACGCCGCGACCGGGCTGTGTCCGCTGCCGAAGTTCCAGGCGCTGCTGCAGGCCGCGCTGCAGCGCCGCGGCTGAGGCGCTCCCGCCGTGACCATCGCTGCTGCCTGGCGGACCAGGGCGAAGCACACATGCCGTGCCGCCTGTACGGCCGCCCTTGAGCGCACGCCGACGATGCGGTAGCGCGCGTGTCTGCCTGCGGGAGTCGACTGTCATGCAGCCGCGGCAAGCGCCGCCGACAGCCGACTGACACCCTCCGTCGTCGGGACTGAAGTCCCTCCCACAAGGAGGCCCAGTCCATCCTGCGGAACGGCTTCCGTTGCGACGCGCGTTCCAAGCAACGCCTGTCGCGGCCGAAGCCGCTCCTGCGCGGAAGCGTTCCTGCGGCACGGCGCACCCCTGCCTGCATGGCCGTTGCCAGTGTCCGCCACTGGCCAGTTCCCACCACCCCAAACGCAGAACGGGCCGCAATGCGGCCCGTTCTTTCTTGCAAGCGCGGGCAGGCCGGCTTACTTCAGCTTGGCATCCGCGCGCAGCGCCTCGGCGCGGTCGGTCTTCTCCCACGAGAACGCGGTGGCCTGGTGCTGGGCGCCGGTGCCGTCGGTGTAGGTGAAGGCCTTCGGGGTGCGGCCGAAATGGCCGTACGAGGCGGTCTGCTGGTACATCGGGTGGATCAGGTCGAGCATCTGGATGATGCCGAACGGACGCAGGTCGAAGTGCTTGCGGATCAGCTTCTCGATCTTGTCGTCGGCGATCTTGCCGGTGCCGAAGGTGGTGACCGAGATCGAGGTCGGCTCGGCCACGCCGATGGCGTAGGACACCTGCACTTCGCAGCGGTCGGCCAGGCCGGCAGCGACCACGTTCTTGGCGACGTAGCGCGCGGCGTAGGCGGCCGAACGGTCGACCTTGGACGGATCCTTGCCGGAGAACGCGCCGCCGCCGTGGCGCGCCCAGCCGCCGTAGGTGTCGACGATGATCTTGCGCCCGGTCAGGCCGCAGTCGCCCACCGGCCCGCCGATCACGAACTTGCCGGTCGGGTTGATGTGGAACTTGGTGCCCTTGTGCAGCCACTTGGCCGGCAGCACCGGCTTGAGGATTTCCTCGCGCACGGCTTCGACCAGGTGCTTCTGCTTGATGTCCGGATCGTGCTGGGTGGACAGCACCACCGCGTCGATGGCGGTCGCCACGCCGTCTTCGTAGCGCAGGGTGACCTGGCTCTTGGCGTCCGGGCGCAGCCACGCCAGCGGCGAGTTCTTCTTCTTGCGCACCTTGGCCTGCTGTTCGACCAGGCGGTGCGACAGGTGGATGGCGGCCGGCATGAAGCTGTCGGTCTCGCGGGTGGCGTAGCCGAACATCAGGCCCTGGTCGCCAGCGCCCTGTTCTTCCGGCTTCTTGCGGTCCACGCCCTGGTTGATGTCCGGCGACTGCTTGCCGATCAGGTTGAGCACGCCGCAGGTCTCGCCGTCGAAGCCGACGTCGGAGCTGTTGTAGCCGATGTCCAGGATCACCTTGCGGGTCAGCGCTTCCAGATCGATCCAGGCGCTGGTGGTGATTTCGCCGGCGACGATCGCCACGCCGGTCTTGACCAGCGTTTCGCAGGCCACGCGCGCGCGCTTGTCCTGGGTCAGGATCGCGTCGAGCACCGCATCGGAGATCTGATCGGCGATCTTGTCCGGGTGGCCTTCGGAGACCGACTCGGAGGTGAAGAGATAGCTGGACATCGCGGCTATATCCTTGTATTCGGATGAAAAGATGGAGGCGAATGATACACGGGCGCCGGGCGGCGTGCATGCTGCCCGGGGCGGACGTTGCCCAAGGTTAACCGGTTGGCGCGCCATGGTGCGCCCGTCACCTTGCCGTAGTCAGATTGCAAGATCGGTGTCGCCGCCGCGGCCGAAGCTGTGCGCAGTCAGCAAGGGGGCTTGCCGTGCTCGCACTCGAACGCCGTCTTCAGGACCGCTACCCGCACTGGTTTGCCGGACGCCGCTCGCGGCTGGTCCGACCATTGCTGCGCGGCCTGCAGAAATGGTCGGGACTGGACGCGCTGGACGCGTTCCTGGAGGCCAACCGTGACCTGCGCGGGTTCGCCCTGGTCCAGGCCGGTCTGGATTTCCTGCAGGCCCGCTACGTGGTTGCACCGACCGCCGCCGAGTGCATCCCGGCGCGCGGGCGCCTGCTGATCGTCGCCAACCATCCTTCCGGGGCGCTGGATGCGCTGGCGCTGCTGGACTGCGTGGGCCAGGTGCGGCGCGACGTGAAGATCGTCGCCAACGATTTCCTGTGGGCGCTGGAAGGCCTGCGCGACCTGTTGCTGCCGGTGCGCATCCTCGGCGGCGCACCGTCGCCGGCCAGCGTGCGGGCGATCGAGCAGGCGCTGGCGCAGGAGCAATGCGTGATCGTGTTCCCGGCCGGCGAGGTCTCGCGGCTGGGCTGGGGCGGCGTCGCCGACGGGCGCTGGCGCCGCGGCTTCCTGCGCTTCGCTCTGCGCACCGCCGCGCCGGTGCTGCCGGTGCGCATCCACGCACGCAATTCGGCGCTGTTCTACGGCGCCTCGGCGCTGTTCAAGCCGGCCGGCACCGCGCTGCTGGCGCGGGAGATGTTCGCCCGTCGCGAGCGCCGCATCGCGCTCAGCCTGGGCCGCGCCCGCGCGCTGCCGCAGGACCTGCCCGAAGCCGAATTGATGCGGCGCCTGCGCAGCGAGCTGTATGCGCTCGGCCGCAGCGGTGGGCAGGCCGCGCCGAACGAAGAAGCGTTGGTCGCCGCCGAGGACCCGGCGCAACTGGCCACGGAAGTGGCCGGCCTGCGCAGCCTCGGGCATACCCTGGACGGCAAGCAGATCCGCGTCGGCCGGCTGCGCGCCGGCTCGGCGTTGCTGCGCGAGATCGGCCGCCTGCGCGAGCTGACCTTCCGCGCGGTGGGCGAGGGCACCGGCCGGCGCCTGGACCTGGACGACTACGACACCTGGTACGAACACATCGTGCTGTGGGACGGCGCCGCCACCCGCGTGGTCGGCGCGTATCGGGTCGCCCGCGGCGCGCCGGTGCTGGCCGAACGCGGCCTGGCCGGCTTCTACACCGCCGAACTGTTCCGCTACGGCGAGGGCATGCTGCCGCGCATCGCCGCGGGCATGGAACTGGGCCGCAGCTTCGTGGTGCCGGACTACTGGGGCAGTCGCAGCATCGACTACCTGTGGCAGGGCATCGGCGCCTATCTACAGGACCATCCGCAGGTGCGCTACCTGTTCGGCGCGGTGTCGATCAGCGCCGCGTTGCCGTACGCGGCGCGCGAGCAGATCGTGGCCTACTACGCCCGCTACTACGGCGACGCCAGCGGCGAAGCCGCCTCGGCGCGGCCGTTCCCGTATCCGGAAGCGCCGCCGGCGTTCGACGAACTGGACGCCGACACCGCCTTCAAGGTGCTCAAGGGCAACCTCGACGCGCTGGGCGCGGCGGTGCCGATGCTCTACAAGCAGTACACCGATCTGTGCGAACCCGGCGGTGCGCGCTTCCTCGCCTTCGGCGTGGACCCGGCGTTCAACGACGCCGTCGACGGCCTGATCGAGCTGGATCTGCAGCGCATCCGCAGCAAGAAGCGCGCGCGCTACCTCGAACGTCCCCGCAACGAAGCAGAGGTGGTGGCATGAGTCCGCTCAACAGCCTGGCGCCGCGCCGCGCGGTGTTCGTCTCCGATGTGCACCTGGGCGCGCCGCATTGCCACGCGCGCGAGCTGGCCGATTTCCTCGGCGGCCTGCGCTGCGACCAGCTGTACCTGGTCGGCGACATCGTCGACTTCTGGTGGATGGCGCAGCGCCGCGCGGTGTGGAGCGCGGCGCACCAGCGCGTGGTCGATGCGCTGCACGCGCTTGCCCGCGGCGGCACCGAACTGATCTACGTCCCCGGCAACCACGACCGGCCGATCCGCCGTTTCTGCGGGCTGGCGCTGCCGGCGATGCAGGTGCGCCGGCGCGCGGTGCACGCCACCGCCGACGGGCGCCGCCTGCTGGTGGTGCACGGCGACGACTACGACAGCGTGACCCAGTTCGGCGGCCTGCAGGAGAAGTTCGGCGACTGGCTGTACTACCGCATCCTCACCGGCAATCAGCTGACCAACCGCGTGCGCCGCCGCCTGGGCATGCGCTACTGGTCGCTGGCCGACTACCTGAAGCGGCAGAGCAGCGCCGCCGAGCGCTACATCGAGCGCTTCGTCGCCGCCGGCCTGGACGACGCGCGCCGCCGCGGCCTGGACGGGGTGATCTGCGGCCACGTGCACCGCGCCGGGCTGTTCGAGCGCGACGGTCTGGTCTACGCCAACGACGGCGACTGGGTGGAAAACCTCACCGCGCTCGCCGAAGAGGCCGACGGCACCCTGCGCCTGCTCTCGCACCGCGGCGACGTGCTGCGCGAACTGCCGCCGCGCCTGCGGCTGGTGCAGGAGAACGTCTGGCCGCGCGCGGCCTGAATCAGCCGATCGTGCCAGGCGGCGCTGCACAGCCTGGCGCGTGACTGGCAGGTCGTGCGTTCCACTGCTGCCGCGCCTGCGCGCCCCGCAGGTGTCCTTGTCGCGAATCGCCCCGGGCGTGGCACGGCCGTCCCTGCAGTGGACGGAAGCGTAGAACCCGGTGTGACCGCTATTCCACGATGATCCGTGTGTGGTGTGCATCACCACCGCGTGCGCTTGCCCGGCTTCCGTGGCATCAGGTCTACTGCGATGCGTCGGCGACATGCCCGGGCAGGAACCCACGTTCGCGCCCGGGCCTCACGCTGATCCATGTCGCTGCGGCACGCGTGCGCCGCATCCCGATCAGTTCTGGAGTTGTGGAGACAGTGAAACCAGGGAAGGCGTTGTGCGGCCGGTCGCGCAGATCCATGGGGACATGGTTCGGCTTGGGCTGGTCCGCCGTTTCTGGCGATTCCGTCCAGGCGAACGTCACCGCGCCTGGCATGCGGCCGCGGACATGCCTGCGATGGGCGTGCCTGGGCGTCCTGCTCGCGGCGAGCGCGGCCGCGATTGCGCAGAACACGATCTATGGCTGCGCGGAGCCAGCGGCGCCGCGTCCGCTTCCCGATCCGCTGCTGTGCGTGCAGCAGGCGGGCGTGTCGACGCCGCACTCGGCGGGCGATGCGCGGGTCGAGGCATTGTTCGCACGTGCCAAGCAGCAACTCGACGGCGGCCGCTTCGACGCCGCCGAGCAGGCGCTGGATTGCGCGCAGGCCAACCTCGGCGATGCCGGCGGCGCGCGCTTGCGCTACGAGCTCACTCGCCGCCGCGGCATTCTCGATTTCCGCCGCGAACGCCTGCCGCAGGCGCTGGCGCGCTTCGAATGTGCGGCCACGCTGTCCCGCTCGCTGCACGATCGCATGGGCGAGGCGCGCGATCTGAACAACGTCGGTGCGGCGCTGCGCCGCCTCGGGGATTTTCGCGGTGCCCTGCGCAACCTGACGCTGAGCCTGGACATCCAGCGCGCGCGCGGCGCGGTCTCTGCGTCCGTGCTGACCAATATCGCCGACGTGTATCGCGAACTGCGCGAGTCCGACACCGCGATGCGTTACTACCGCGATGCGCTTGCCGCCAACCGCGCGCAGGGCGACGCCATCGAGGCCGCGCACGTGCAGGAAACCATGGCCGAGCTGGCGCTCGACAGCGGCGACACGCCGCAGGCGCTGGCCTGGCTGCAGGAGGCGCTTGCCGTGTACCGGGCGCAGGGCCGCCGCGTGTACGAACTGCGTGTGCACGATGGCCTGATCCGCGCGGCATTGGCGCTCGGCGACGTCGCGCAGGCGCAGCGCTGGAGTTCCAGTGCGCTGGCGCTCGCCGAGGCATGGGCGCTGCCGCTGCCGTCCGCGCTGCAGTTGCAGCTGGCGCGGACCGCCCG
>NZ_AQOK01000201.1:0-3036 GCF_000364645.1 Xanthomonas sp. SHU 308
GTGTCGCCGGCCTTCAGGTTGCCCTGCACCACGTGCAGATCGCCATTGGTGCTGGTCAGGCTGACGTTGCCACAACCATCAGCGATTTTTCAAAGTCAAATTTTACTAATTTTTGTTCACGATCAGATTCTATGGCGAAGCAAAGGTGACACCAATTACCTGATCGCACTTGTGCAGCGTCTGAATTCTTCTCGTAATGCTGCACCAAGCTCGACATCGTTCGCTGTCAAAGACACACTTATTGGAAACGGCCCAGTATCTTTTCTCGCAGTATATCCATCCAACGCTCTCTGATGCATTGGCTGAATTTCTATCTTATCGTCAAAAACATCAACAGAACATTCGTCCATATTCTGGTACATAGCACGCCTTGTTTTATAACCATACTTCTTCATAGCTAAAGCATCTCGTTCTTTAGCATTATTTTGTACGATACCTGAATGAATTATCCTTTGAAAATCCTCGGCACTTACTTGTTTACTCTCGCCGAGAGCCAAGCGCAGGGCAGCTCCCAACTCAGCATCGCTTGCGACAGGCAAGATATATTTTGGCAGCACATCGGGCTCTGCATACCCCATCATGCCTAGAGACATTGTAACAAGCACAAAAAAATCGCCATTAAACCCAACTGAAACTCGCGCCTTCGATTTCTTCATATTACTTTACCTTTATCAACTTAACCTCAATTCCCTTTGTTTTTGCATAATCAATTGACCTCTCAATTGCAGCCATTTGCTCAGGAGGCGTGTTGTATGGAATACCAAGCTGCATTTGCTTAGAGCTAATATCTGAGTTCTTCAAAGAAAATACACCCTTTTCCCGTCGGCAACAAAATTGGCCATATCATCCTCATATCCATTCAGCATCCTAGTGATGCTGTTAGGCCGGGTAAGATAAGATGGAGCCAGAGTATTCAATGTCTTATCACTACCACATGCTCCATCTGCGCAAGGAACACCTCGCGGCGGGTTCGCTTGCGCTTACCTGCATGCTCGGCGTCGGAGAAGCTCAGTTGCGTCATGTCTCACGCGCTCGATCACATCCGCATAGTGTCGCCAATATGGGGGGCTTGTTCAGAGCTTCCTTAAATTATTCGAGGCACTACCAATACCAAAAACCATGGCACCCACGCAAAAAAGAACAAAATAAAAATATAATACTTAGAGAAAATTTCTCGGCCAGAATGAATGCCAAAAATTTCGATGATTGAAAAAATAAAAAGAAAACTACCTCTTAACATGTATAAGTCGAATAAAAGTTCATCACCCCTTACTCCATGCTTAAAGAAGTGCCACCCCCTCGCCAACATCCCAATATTTCCGATGCAACTCAATCCATACAGCACGAAAAAAAACTTTACCGTCTCTTTGCTCCGTCCAAAAAAATAAGAAATTGGGATGGCGATGGTGGCACATCCCATAACAACCATCTCAAGCAAGAAAAATATAATTTCCCATCCAAATCCGCCCATTATCACACAACACCTCCAGTAAAAAATTCTTCCTATTTGCTTGCGCAGCCATTCTTTAACCCCATGTTTCGACAACCGGTGTTGACCCTCTGCTCTGGATCAAGTAGATCATCAACACCACCGATTTTCTGCATTCCAGTAACCGTTCCTGGAGCCATTTCATTCAAATACTTTTCATGTATTTTTTGAAGGACAGGATCGCGCTGCTCGTTACCTAGTTGCATCAGACTCCACTTCAAACTGTCCATGGATTTATCCACATATATATCCTTAAAACTTTCAAATCCATTTTTCATTATTTGATTTCCCGCCGCAGATCGCCAATCGGTCATGACATCCCCTTTTCCCGCGGCCCAATTATATGTCGCGCCCAAATCAAACAGAGTACCGCTCAAATTTGTTCTAGACTGATTCTCAGCTGCCTTAAACCATATCGCACCCGTCTGCTGATACATCGCACCAAAAAAGTCTGCCCTTGATTCAATGTCATCGATAGCGCCATACGCGACCTTATTATTAAATACGGTGCCTAAAACTAAATTTCGCGATCGATCTATATCCCCATCCATCTGATATAACTTCATGTCAACGACCGGGCGATCAAAGAACGGATACTCTTTCCATGAAGTATCCCCCGCATAATTAAGCGCGTCCTTGATTCCATTTTGGCAGACACTACCAGATGCATCACTGGCACAAGCAGATTTCAGTGCAGCATCATTTTCCTGAGAAATTTTACTGTATTTCTCAGCAATTCGTTTTTCGCACTGATCGTCACCGCCTTGCGCGCATCGGGTCATTTCTTTTTGAAGCGCAATGATCTCCTGTGGATTCAAGTAATTGTTTTCCACAGCATTGCGCGCAATCACACTGCCGACGTCGACGTCGCTCAGACTGCCCCCCGTCATCCCGCCGACCAGCGCGCCGACCGCTTGCGACAACGCCAGGATCGTCTGCTTTTCCTGCTCGGACAGATCGCTTGGCTTGGCGTTGGCGCCGTAGAGCGTCTTCGTCAGGACTTGTGCTGCGACCTCGCCGCTTGCGCCTGCCAGGGCGCCGCCGCCGGCCGAACTGCCATTGGCCTCCGCCAGCACCGCACCCAGCAGCGCGTGCGACAGCAGTTGTGCGGCCTTATTCGGGTCGCTGCCGTGGTTGGCGTCGAACGTCTGCCCGATCAATTGCGCCGCATACGGCGCCAGCGCGTTGCTCGCCACCTGCGTGCCGCTCTGGCCCGACACCCCGCCCACCAGAGCGGTAGTCACCGCCTGCAACGCGCGGCTGTAATCGCCGCCGGTCCCCCATTGCGTTTGGGTGGTGTAGGCCGCTCGGTAGTCAGCGCTGTTGGCCAGCAGGTACGCCTGCTTGTCCGGACCGCTCATGCCTGCGACGATCTTCGCCTGATCGGGATCGTTCTTCGCCAGTTCCTGCAGGTACGCATCGCCGGCCTCGGCGGTCTTCTTCGCCGCGTTAGCCGCGATGTCACCTGCCACCTGCCGACTGGTCTCCAGCACCGTCCCGGCGGCCGCCCCCATCGCCTGCTGCTCGGCCAGCACCTTGCGCACGTC
>NZ_AQOK01000202.1:0-3202 GCF_000364645.1 Xanthomonas sp. SHU 308
GACGTGCGCAAGGTGCTGGCCGAGCAGCAGGCGATGGGTGCGGCGGCCGGGACAGTCCTGGAGACCAGCCGCCAAGTGGCTGGCGACATCGCGGCCAGTGCGGCGAAGAAGACTGCCGAGGCGCGCGATGCCTACCTGAAAGGCCTCAATAGCGATGAGCAAGAGGCATTCGCAAAGCTGGACCCGACGGCGCAGCAGAACGTGCTGCTTAGTCAGAGCACGGCTTACAGCGACGCTTACGCCAAAGAAAAGCAATGGGGCACGGGGGGCGAATACAACCGTGCCTTGCAAGCAGTGACGACCGCACTGGTTGGTGGCGTGTCAGGCCAGGGCGGCACGCAGGTGGCGAGCAATGCGATAGCGCCGTACGCGGCGCAACTGATCGGGCAGACCTTCGACGCCAACCATGGCAGCGATCCGAACAAGTCGCTGCAGTTGCTGTCGCACGCGCTGCTGGGTGCGGTGTTGGCCGAGGCAAATGGAAGTTCCGCCGTAGGCGGTGCACTTACTGGAGCGGGTGGCGAAGCTGCAGCGCAATACCTGACCAAGACGCTCTATGGCGCCGACACCAAGCCGAGCGATCTATCCGAGCAGGACAAGCAGACGATCCTGGCGTTGTCGCAGGCGGTCGGTGCGTTGGTCGGCGGAATGACCGGGGGAAGCTTGAATGACGTAGCGGTCGGCAGCGCGATCGCGCGCAATGCGGTGGAGAACAACTGGCTGAAGGCAGACGAAAACGAGCTTAAGAAAGAAGTTCAGGCTGAATGTGGTCCCCAAAATCCACTTGCCTGCCAACTGCTGGAAGAACTTGTCAAGTTGGATAAGACCCGAGACGAAGGTTATGCCGCTCAGGTCGCGCTGGTGAACGCCCAGATGGACGCGGAAGGAGGTCAGCACTCGCAGGAGCGATTCGACCAACTAATGGCGAGCTACTGGGCTGCCAACGGCGTGGGCGGTCCAGAGGACGCCATCCCTGATAGCACGGTGTCCCGCACATTCCCGACTAATGGGCAGAAACTCTATAGCGCGCTGGACAATATGCCAGGTGGCATGTATGCCCTTGTCCCTGGGGCAGCGCTCTTGCCGGGTGTCCTAAAAGGGGCCGGTGATACTGTCGCCGGATGGCAGGACGTCTTTAATAGCGGACTCGCCACCAACTATTTCACTGGCGAGTCAGTGTCGGGCACGGCTGCCTTCGATGCACGTTTCATGTCAGTAGTCACTCTTACGGAAATGGCCTTGACATGGGGTGGGAGCACCGCGGCAAGAACGGGACTTAGAGAGGTTGCCGAGGCGGCTGGTAACGCGGGGGAAAGATCTTCTGGCGATAGCCTAGGAACAGCATTAACTCCAATTTTTAGGGATTCGGAAAATGGACTTAATGCGATCAATCCCGTCCAATCAATAAATCGTGGCCGTATTCTAGAGCTTGCCAGAGATCCAGATAAGGCGAAATTGGCATTGCACGAGGGAGAGGCTGCAGTTCAACTTGAGAATACATTTGGCGGTACATTAACCCGAGTAGAGCCAACTCTCGGGGAAAAAAATCCTGACTTTGTTTTTACAAGCGGGCCTTATAGCGGCAAGACGGTTGATTTTATGTGGACGGATTCCAGTAGGTCCGGGAAAACCAATCAATTTTTTGAAAAAAACTATAAGGCAAATTATGAGCAGCTCGTAAAGCACTTAGAAAAAGCGGACATCGTGCCTCTTGACTATAGGAATTTAACCCCAAAAAATCAGGAAATAGTCAATGCATGGATAGAAAAATTTAGCCAAAGCCAGAAAGATAAAATTCTTATAATAAGGTAAAGGTGAGAATATGGGAATGTATATATCGATTAACCAAGGCAATGGCTGGGGAACTAGTGGTGGTGTTTTTGACTGTATAGTTGAGTCGACCAGGGAAATGTTCCCAGCCAGTCAATTAGACTGTATGAAAGAAATTTATAATTCCCTTGATGAAGAGGGGCAGAGTTTTATTGTTCTCGGAGACGTTGGGGCAAGTTGCTTTAATGTTTTTTATGCACATTGCAAAAAAGCCATGGAACAATTTCCCGAATCCGAGCGTGGAAGAAGTGTGCCTTTTAGCCATATTCCAGGGATACTCTGGAATTGGTCGGAAGTTCTAAGACTTATGCGTGAAGATCCACGTTATTCGGAAAAATCTTTAGGGAATATTTGAGAAGCCACTGCATCGAAATTTAGAGCCAATGGAAACAGGCGCTTATTAGTAGTTCCAAAATCTCGGATTGTTTAGGCTTCCCCACACAATCCGTGTATTCTTTGTTGTTGAAAAATTTACTTTAATAAATGTTTTAAATTAACTTTATTGATGCACCTTAAATTCAGCAGATCTACCCAGGTACCGGCCAGGTGCCGCAGGTAGTATCGTTGATATAAGAGTTCCCGCTGGACGTGGGGTTAGAATTGATAGTAATGGAAAACTTATTGGACTGCTGGAGCCTAATGAATGACTATTAGTGTAGAGATCGCTAGTGTTCTGGATCGTGAGAATTTGATCGTAGAACTATGGCGTGACAACTATTTATTGGCAGAAGTTTCCATGTGTTCAATTCGAAAAGAATGTGTGGTGGAAATTTATTCTTCAAAAGAGGATGGGAGGATAACTGTAGATCTTGATATTTTTATTTCAGCGTTAAACAAAGCAAAAATAATTTTAACTGATATTAATGATGGTTCTATCAGATAGAATTTTTTTCCGTGGTTTTATGTGCCTGCCAACCCAACTATGCAGCGGGTGTTCATGGCGCACTCATTGGTGCGCGGTCTTCGTCGAATATCAGTTGTAAGTTTTGTCGAGCTGTTCCGAGTGATGGATCGGTGTTCAGTTCTTCCGCGCTCACACCACCACGCTAGCGCTGACATCACCAGCAACTGCGACTTCCGCCGAGTGTTGGGCGGCACCTTCGTCTCGGCAGCGACAGCCGCAGCAACGGCGGCGTCACCTCCAACGCCACCAAGGGCGCGGCGCTGCCCATCCCGCAGCGCGCAGGCCGCTGGCACCACGGTTGGCAATCGCATCGCCACCCGATGGCAGCAGCGCCACTGCGTCCCAGATCCAGGCCGGCACCGCGCAGGCGGTGCTGACCGCCGGCAGCGTGCCGACTCAGTACCAGCAGATCGATCCGGGCACCGGCCACGTGCCGCAGGTGGTCGGCGGCGTCGGCGCGCCGCTGGG
>NZ_AQOK01000203.1:0-948 GCF_000364645.1 Xanthomonas sp. SHU 308
CGCGGGCAGCTACGGCGGCCACGTCGGCGGCGGCCTGGGCATCGGCATCCCCACCACGCAGAAACGTGCCGCCGGCATGGCGATCTGGGTGCCGCCGGGGGCGCAGGCGCCAGCTGCGCCAGCGGGACGCTGAAACCGCGCCACCGGGCAGGCGTGCAGCGGCGACGTGCTCTGCGCGCCGGCCTGCCTGCATCCAGGCACTGCAACATTGCTACGTTATGGTCCACCCGCTTGAAAGGCGGACGGTCCCGCTTGGCTGCGAACCGCAGGCATTCCGCTCACGTGGGTAGGGAATGCATGAACTGGATCGCCTTCATGCAGCAGAGAACCCTTTTCGTCTTCATCCATGAAGAGAGCCCATGAAGCGCTGGATATGGATTTCCGCTGCTTGTTTGCTGTCGTTTCACGCCACCGCCGCAACGGTCTACCAGAAGCTCGTGTGCCGCGACAATGATCCGTTCGTGTTCTGTACCCAAGGTTGCAAGGGTGTCGACAAGAACTGGAGCCCGGTCGATCCGATCAGTGGCACATGGCGAGCGGACCCAGGCTACTGTTTGAAGCCGAGTCCGGTCCGCTGCTGCAAGCGCGGTTCGCAGTGCGGTGCATGGACGCCCACCGCGATCGCCGCGGTGAAGCAATACGAGGACATCTGTCCGGCAGCCGCCAAACAAGGCAACTGGACGGATCCTAGCCGGCGCCCGGAAAGCGTGCCGTACGAGCACTGAGGGCCGTACCGCTGCGCTTTCGCACAGCGATGCGATGGCCATCACTTGCGCTGCGACGGTACGAAATCCTCGTCCACCGCCGCGGCCAGTTGGTCCGGAGGCAGCAGCCCCTGGTCCAGCAGGAAGTTGTTGAACTTCAGGCGGTCGAACCTGGCGCCCAGCGCCAGTTCGGTGCGCATGCGCAGTTCCAGGATGCGGCTGTAGCCGTAGAAGTAGCTGGCGG
>NZ_AQOK01000204.1:0-1025 GCF_000364645.1 Xanthomonas sp. SHU 308
GGCGCCGGCTCGGGCGGCAGGCGCGGCAACTGGGCCGGCGGCGGGGTGCTGTCGATGGCGATGGCGCCGGGAGCAGCGGTGGCCTGCAAGGCGTCGAGGTCGCGCAGCATCGGCGCCAATGCGGTGCGTTCGTGCTGCGGGAAGGCGCCGGTGGCGATCCACAGCGCGTGTTCGGCGCGGGTCAGGCCGACGTAGAGCAGGCGCGCGTCCTCGGCGCGCTGCTCTTGTTTCCACGCGGCTTCGGCGGTGTCCCAGGCCGGGTCGGATTCGCCGCCGCTGCGGCCGGTGTTCCACTGCAACTGGCGCCCACCCTGCGGCGCCGGCACCACGCAGTGGCGCCCGGGGCTGCGCTCGCTGCGGCCGATGCCAGCGTACGGCAGGAACACCAGCGGATACTCCAGGCCCTTGCTCTTGTGCAGGGTGACGATCTGCACGCGGCGTGCGTCCGATTCCAGCCGCAGTTGCTGCGCCTCGTCGCTGTCGTCGGCATTGGCGATGCGCCGCGCCAGCCAGTCGACCAGGCCATGTGGGCCGAGTGCGCGGGTGTCGGCTTCCTGCAACAGTTCGGCGAGCTGCAGATAGTTGGTGAGGCGGCGCTCGCCGTCGACCAATGCCAGCAGGCGCTGCCCGTGCGCGGCGCCGAGGTCGCCGATCAACGCCAGCGGGCCGCCGCGCTGCCAGCGCTCGCGCCAGTCCAGCGCCTGCTGCTGCCAGCGGCGATGGCGCTCGCCGTCGTGGTCGAGCGCGGCGATGGCCGCGGCGTCCTCGCCGATCAGCACGGTGGCCAGTGCCGCGCGCAAACGGCCGTCGTCGCCGGGATCGAGCAGCGCCTGCAGCAGGGCCAACAGCTCCAGCGCCTCGTCGGTGGCGAACAGGCTGCGACGGCCGGCGGCGACTGCGGGAATGCCGGCGGCGGCAAGCGCCTGCTGGATGCGCGTGGCCTCGCCGTGGCTGCGCACCAGCACGGCGATGTCGCCGGCCTGCACGGGGCGGCCGAGCAAGCTCGCGCGGCCGTCGCGCGCATC
>NZ_AQOK01000205.1:0-15911 GCF_000364645.1 Xanthomonas sp. SHU 308
TGCCCCGGATGAACAACCTACTGAGAGATCACAGCTAGGGTAAAGGCCTAGGCGTGACTTGAAAGCGGGGCCATGCGTCTAACGTGGGTATCATTGGTCCGTGACCTACAGCTATCGTGACTGGAGTGACGCCCCAATAGAGTGCGTTAAAGATAATTTCCTGATTGCCGCTAACATGGGCTCAATCGTCAGTGCATGAATAATCATAGGGATGTGCATGAAGAAGCTTATTCGTGGCGGATTTTTAGTGTTATTGGTGGCATTTTTAACGCAAACTGCTGTTGAGGCAGCAGATTCATCAGTTGATCTGCAAAAAGAAGCGCGCCTGCGCGTTTTCGCATCTAGTGATACTTCAGTGAGCTTTCGTGCAAACGCGAACAAGCCCGGGGGCGAAGCGGTAACCCTGCAGGACTCAAGGGCCAGTGGGAATCGCTGGTTCATGCATAAAGAGGAAAATATATCAATTGGTATTCCTGAAACGCAGGCGACGCGGAGCTTGGACGAAAGTCCTCGTATAAACCCTTACTTTCGTGAGTATCGTCTCACGCCAGGTCAAGTGATTAGGGTGTACGCAGGGCTTCATGGGCATGCGCAATGTATACCTTCTGAGGAAGCGCGCTTGCCGGAGAGGAAGAGGAGTAAGTTCTTTTTACCGCCAAGCATCAGTTGGACTCCCGAGCCTGGAGTCGATTACGAAGTGGAGTTCGTGGTCGAGGGTGGTCAGTGCAAAATCTATGTGAGGCAAGTTCTGGAGGATGGGCGTACGGTGCCTTTGTTTCGCGAATTCGACCGCGAGCGCTTGCGAGAGAATAACTACAAAATAGTCGGGCCGCATCTTTTTGTTTTCCTGGTTCGGCCCGGGAGCGTGTTCTATCGCGTCGCGGGCGAGTCAAAGGATCTGCAGATGGTTTTGGATGACGTCCAGCATGCCGATTCCTTTGAGGCGGCTATTCGTGAAGTCGCGGAAGCATCGGGTGCGCGGGCCTGTATCGTGCTTCCGGCTTACGAATATCAGAGTCCTTTGCTTGAGCGACTCCAGCGGTTGCTTGAAAAGGATGGTGCTTCATTTCCCGCGATCTATGAAAAAGAGGCTGGTTTGCGCAATGTGATGAAGATAGAGGGCGACGTGCCGACGACGTTCGCGGCAGCCGTGTCATATTGTCAAGTGGTTGCTAGTGTTGCCTTTCGCCAGCCGGCGACAGCAGATTCGGGGCCGCAGCAAGTGAAAGGTGGCGAGGCGCAGCATTAACGAGGGCCGTCAATGCTCGATCAATGGTTGTGATGGCGTAGCTTCCTTTGGGGGGGCGGATCAATTCATCGTTTCGGAAGTAGCGCGTCGCGTGTGAATCCTCTGGCATGCCTGCGCTGATGGTCCGCCCCTCGTGGCTCCCCCTGACCTGGCTCGGGTTGGCGGCGCATCGCGATGATCGGT
This sequence comes from Xanthomonas sp. SHU 308, assembly GCF_000364645.1. Taxonomy (NCBI): domain Bacteria; kingdom Pseudomonadati; phylum Pseudomonadota; class Gammaproteobacteria; order Lysobacterales; family Lysobacteraceae; genus Xanthomonas; species Xanthomonas sp. SHU 308. The sequence continues at coordinate 1,433 of NZ_AQOK01000205.1, forward strand.
GCGGCGATTCCGCGATGAATAGCCTGGTCTGACCCTCAGGCGGCTGCGCTGGTAAGACTTCCGCCTCGGTTGTGACGCTACCTCTGTGTCGCTCTCGCCGACGTTCTATACTCCCGCCACATTCACGGAGCGAACGCATGCACACGGATTCGAAGCGGCGCTGGGCGGGCCTGCGCGCGGGGTTGATGGGGACGTTCTTGCTGCTGGGCCTGGCGCTGGCGCTGGGCGGCTGCAAGCGCAACGAATCCGGGCAGTTGCCCGAGGCCAGCGGCGAGCCGGTGAAGGGGCAGAAGGAAGCGATGAAGGGCTTCGGCCTGGTCCGCGCCTATCCCGACCAGAAGAGCGACGGGCTGTCGCTGGCGCTGGAGTTCTCGCGGCCGCTGGTCGGCACGCAGGATTTCGACAAGCTGCTGCGCTTCGAGGAGAAGGTCGGCACCGACGAGAGCGCCTGGTCGCTGTCCGACGACGGCAAGACCCTGCGCTACCCCTACGTGGAGGCGGCCAAGGACTACACCGTGGTGATCTCGGCCGATCTGCTGGCCGCCGACGGCAGCCGCCTGGGCAAGCCGCTCAAGCAGAAGGTCTACACCGGCGAACTGACCCCGGCGGTCGGCTTCGCCTCGCAGGGCAGCGTGCTGCCGGCGCGCGAGAGCCGCGGGCTGCCGGTGGTCTCGCTCAACGTGCCGGAAGTGGACGTGGAGTTCATGCGGGTCAAGGAGGGCGCGCTGCCGACGTTCTTCGCCCAGTACCAGCGCGGCGGCCGACGCGGCACCTGGGAACTGGATAGCGAGTACGGCGAGCACACCCCGATCTCGCAGATGGCCGACTCGGTCTACGTCAACCGCTTCGTGCTCGGCGGCGACAAGAACGAGCGCGCGCTGACCTACCTGCCGATCCAGGAGATCAAGGAACTGCAGGCGCCGGGCCTGTACTTCGCGGTGCTGCGCCGCCCCGGCAAGTTCGACAACGAGTACGACACCGCCTTCTTCACCGTCAGCGACATCGGCCTGCACGCGCGTGCCTACAAGGACAAGCTGTTCGTGCACACCGCCTCGCTGCAGAGCGGCGAGCCGCTGAAGAAGGTGGAGCTGCGCGTGCTCGGCGCCGACGGCGAGCTGTTCCTGAAGGGCCAGACCGACGACAACGGCAATGCGCTGCTGAACTACACGCTCGACGCCGGCCAGGTGCTGGTGGCGCGCAGCGGCACCGACCTGTCGATGCTGCCGTTCAACCAGCCGGCGCTGGACCTGAGCGAGTTCGCGGTGGCCGGGCGCGAGAACGCCTGGTTCGACGTGTTCGCCTGGTCTGGCCGCGACCTGTACCGCCCCGGCGAGACCGTGCGGGTGTCGGCGCTGCTGCGCGACAACGACGGCAAGCCGGTGCCGACCAACGGCAAGGGCGCGCAGCCGGTGTTCCTGCGGCTCAAGCAGCCCGACGGCAAGATCTTCCGCGAGACCCGGCTGCAGCCGGGCGAGCAGGGCTACTTCAGTTTCGAGCAGCTGATCCCCGCCGATGCGCCGACCGGGCGCTGGCAGGTGGAGTTCCGCACCGACCCGACCAGCAAGGAAGCGGTGCAGGGCATGACCCTGCGCATCGAGGAGTTCCTGCCCGAGCGGATGAAGCTGGACCTGGACAGCACGCAGAAGACGCTCAAGCCGGGCGAGCCGTTCAAGCTGCAGGCCACCGCCGCCTACCTGTACGGCGCGCCGGCCGCGGGCAACCGCTTCACCGCCAAGCTGGCGGTGGCGGTCGAGCAGCATCCGGTGGAGGCGTTGCCGGGCTACTTCTTCGGCGACCCGACCCTGCAGTTGCCGCGCGAAGCCAAGGACGTGGTCGATACCGAGTTCGGCGCCGACGGCAAGCTCAGCGAGGACCTGGCGCTGCCCGACGAGGCCAAGCCGACCAGCACCATCGCCGCGCTGGTTTCGGCCAGCGTGTACGAGACCGGCGGCCGCACCGTCACCCGCACGCTCAAGCGCGTGCTGTGGCCGGCGCCGGCGCTGGTCGGCGTGCGCCCGCTGTTCGACGACAAGGACGGTGCCGACGCCAACGCCAACGCGCGCTTCGAACTGATGCGCGTGGATGCGCAGGGCAAGCCGCAGCCGGCCAAGGGCCTGAAGGTGACCCTGGTGCGCGAGCTGCGCGACTACCACTGGGCGTTCACCGACAACCGCTGGGACTACGACTTCACCCGTCGCTTCGAGAACAAGCAGACGCTCACCGTCGATGCCGGCGCCAGCGCCGCCAAGTTCGATTTCCCGGTGGAGTGGGGCGAGTACCGGGTGGACGTGTTCGACCCGGCCACCGGCCTGACCACGCGCTATCCGTTCCATGCGGGCTGGAGCTGGAACGACGAGAACCGCGGCCTCGATGCGCGTCCGGACAAGGTCAAGCTGGCGCTGGACAAGACCGGCTACAAGGCCGGCGACACGCTCAAGGTCACTCTGACCCCGCCGCACGCCGGCCCCGGCCTGCTGATGGTCGAGAGCGACCGCATGCTGTACGTGCAGGACATCGACGTGAAGCCGGGCAGCACGTTTGAGATCCCGGTGACCAAGGACTGGGAGCGCCACGACGTCTACGTCACCGCGCTGGTGTTCCGCGGCGGCTCGGCACCGAGCAAGATCACCCCGGCGCGCGCGGTCGGCGTGGCCTACGTGCCGATGGACCGCAAGGCCCGGCGCGTGGCGGTGGGCCTGGTCGCGCCCAAGCAGATGCGTCCGGAGCAGCCGCTGCCGGTGACGGTGAGCGTGCCGGAACTGGCCGGCAAGCAGGCGCACGTGACCATCTCCGCGGTGGACGTGGGCATCCTCAACATCACCCGCTTCCCGGTGCCCGACGCCAACGCGCAGTTCTTCGCGCAGCGGCGCCTGGGCGTGGATGCGTACGACATCTACGGCCGGGTCATCGAGAGCTTCGAGGGCGGCACCGGCAAGCTGCGCTTCGGCGGCGACATGGCGCTGGCGGCGTTGCCGCAGGCCAAGCGGCCGACCGCGCGGGTGCAGACCGTGGACCTGTTCTCGGGTCCGGTGCAGCTCGACGCCAAGGGCAATGCCCGCGTGCAGTTGCCGGTGCCGGACTTCAACGGCACCCTGCGCGTGTCGGCGCTGGTCTATTCGGACGAGCGCTACGGCAACCGCGACGTGGAGACCCTGGTGCGCGCGCCGATCGTGGCCGAGGCCAGCATGCCGCGGGTAATGGCGCCGGGCGACCGCAGCACGGTGACCCTGGACGTGCAGAACTTCACCGGCCAGCCGGGCGAGTTCAAGGTGCGCGTGGACGGCGAAGGCCCGCTGGCGATCGCCGACAACGCGCGCAGCGCCAAGCTGGGCAAGGACGGCAAGGCCACGCTGAGCTTCCCGCTGGTGGCGCAGGAAGGCTATACGGTGGCCAAGGTACGGGTGCGCGTGGAGGGCAATGGCTATGCCGCCGACCGCCGCTACGACCTGCCGGTGCGCGCGGCGTGGCCGTCGGTGCTGCGCACGCAGACCCGCGTGCTGGACACGCTGGCGCCGGTGACGCTGGGCGCCAGCGATGCCGAAGGCCTGATGGCCGGCTCGGTCAACGCGCGCATGCTGGTCAGCGCCTTGCCGCCGATCCCGTTCGCCAGCGCCCTGCAGGGCGCGCTGGAATACCCCTACGGCTGCGCCGAGCAGACCACCAGCAAGGGCTACGCGGCGCTGCTGCTCGACGACGCCACCGCGCGCCTGCTCGGGGTCAAGGGCCTGGATGCGGCCACGCGCCGCGCGCGCATGGAAGGCGCGTTCGGGCGGCTGGCCTCGATGCAGGTCTCCAGCGGCCACTTCTCGATGTGGGGCGACGACGGCTACGTCAATCCGGGGCTGACCCCGTACATCGCCGAGTTCCTGCTCGACGCCAAGGACGCCGGTTTCGCGGTGCCCGACAACGTGCTGCAGAAGGCGTTGAACCGGCTCAGCGAGGACCTGCTGTCCGGCGGCAACAACTTCTACGGCCAGGACCGCCGCGAGAACCTGAAGTTCGCCAATCAGGCCTGGTCCGGCTACGTGCTGGCGCGGGTCAACCGCGCGCCGCTGGGCACGCTGCGCGCGCTGTACGACAACGACCGCAGCAAGGCGCTGACCGGCCTGTCGCTGGTGCACCTGGGCGTGGCGCTGTCGCTGCAGGGCGACAAGAAGCGCGGCGAAGCGGCGATCGCCGCCGGTTTCGCCAAGGACAGCGCCGACCGGCCGCGCTACTTCGGCGACTACGGCAGCGTGGTCCGCGACGACGCGCTGATGATCGCGCTGCTGCACGAGCGCGGCCTGGCCAAGCCCGAGTACGACGCGCGGGTGATGGCGCTGGGCCGCGAGTTGGACGCGCGCCGCCGCGGTGGCTGGCTGTGGCTGAGCACGCAGGAGCAGGTGGCGCTGGCGCGCATGGGCAAGGCCTTGCTCAACAGCCAGACCGCGCAGGTGTCCGGGCAGTTGAGCATCGGCGACAGCAGCGAGGCGATCGCCCCGGCCAAGGCCTTCGGCCGCCAGTTCGGCGAGGCCGAGCTGGCGCGCGGCGTGCACTTCGTGCCGCAGGGCCAGCCGCCGCTGTACGCCAGCCTGGAGATCGCCGGCGTGCCGCGCACCCCGCCGGCGGCCGACGACAGCACGCTGAAGGTGGAGCGCAGCTTCTACGGCACCGACGGCAAGCCGTGGACGCCGCAGCCGCTGAAGGAGGGCGAGGCGCTGATCGTGCGCGTCACCATCACCTCCGACACCAGCATGCCCGACGCGTTGCTGACCGACCTGCTGCCGGCCGGCCTGGAGATCGAGAACTTCAACCTGGGCGACGCCAAGCAGTGGGCCGACGTGGTGGTGGACGGTATCGAGATCAGCGACCGCTCCAACGCCGCCGACGTCAAGCACGAGGAGTTCCGCGACGACCGCTACGTGGCCGCGCTGAGCCTGTCGGCGGGCAGCAAGGCGCAGGTGTTCTACCTGGTGCGCGCGGTGACCCCGGGCACCTACACGGTGCCGCCGTCGCTGGTCGAGGACATGTACCGTCCCGACCTGCGCGGGGTGGGGCGCAGCAACCCCGGCACGATCAACGTCGTGCAGCCCTGACCAAAGCCCCCTCTCCCTGCGGGAGAGGGGCAGGGGGTGAGGGTCCGACCGCCAGAGAACCCCACCAGCAACCCCGCACCAACCCCCAGGGGCCGGGGGTGAGGGGCCGCCGACCAGCACTGTCAGCCAGAAGGGACGGCTACCATGACCGCCGCACCCAGCGCGCCGCCGCCGGCGCACGCCTGGTCCGCCGCTGCGTCCCCCTCTCGTTCCTGGATCCTGTCATGCCCGCATCCTCCCCGCCTGCAGCCCCCCACTTGGACACCGTGGTATTCGATCTTGGCGGCGTCCTCATCGACTGGAACCCGCGTTATCTGTACCGCCGTCTGTTCGACGACGAGGCAGCGATGGAAGCCTTCCTGCGCGAGGTGTGCAGCCCGCAGTGGAACGAGCGTCAGGATGCCGGACGTCCATGGCAGGAGGCGGTGGCCGAACTGAGTGCGCTGCATCCGACGCATGCGCCGATGATCGCCGCCTACCACGCGCGCTGGCCGGAGATGCTCGGTGGGGCGCTGGATGCCACAGTGGCGGTGCTGGACGAACTGCGCGGGCAGGGCGTGCGGCTGTATGCGTTGACCAACTGGTCGCACGAGACCTTCCCGATCGCGCGCGAGCGCTATCCGTTCCTGCAGTGGTTCGAGGGCGTGCTGGTGTCGGGCGAGGAGCGCCTGGTCAAACCGGACCCGGCGATCTTCGCGCTGCTGTGCGAACGCTATGCGATCAACCCGGCGCGGGCGGTGTTCATCGACGACGCGCCGCGCAACGTGCACGCCGCCGCGGCCACCGGCATGCATGCGCTGCAGTTCCGCGACGCCGTCACCTTGCGCGAGGACCTGGTCGCGCTGGGCCTGCTGCCGCCGCGCGCGCCAGCGCCCTGATCCGCGCCGCGCCGTCGCCGCGCCCTGGCGATCACGGTGCCGGCGCCGTTGCGCCGGCAGCGATGCCATTGGCCGCTCCAAGCCCTGCGAGCGGCCGGCCGTTGGCCGATGCCGTACAGAACGCCGTTGCCATCGCCGGGCGTGCGGTGTCGCCAGGCTTTCCGCTGGCCGCCATCGCAGCGTCATATCCCTGGGATTAAATAACGAACTTTAAGTTACTTAATTCGGTCAACCAGGGGACATCGCCATGCAACCACTCACCCATCGGCGCCGCGCGCTGATCGTCTGCGCGCTCGCCGCCAGCTGCCAGGCCGCGCTCGCACAGGACGCCGCATCCACCACGGCGACGCTCGCCGCCGACGCCAGCGCCGTCGCGGCCGCCACCGCACCGGCCGTCGGCGACGCAACGCCCGACACCACGCCCAACGCCGCCGCCAGCGCCGACGGCACCACCACGCTGTCCAGCGTGATGGTCACCGGCGTGCGCAAAGCCAATGCCGCCGCGATCGAGAGCAAGCGCGCGGCCACCAACATCACCGACGTGGTCAGCTCCACCGACGTGCGTGCGCTGCCGGACACCACCATCGTCGAGGCGCTGCGCCGCATCCCCGGCCTGTCGGTGCTGCCGGCCACCGACAACGAACATCCGCGCGACGAAGCCGCCACCCCGGTGCTGCGCGGCCTCGGCCCGTCCTACAACAACGTCACCATTGACGGCCTGACCGTGGCCTCGCCGGGCACGCCCAACGGCACGCTGGGCTCGATCACCCGCGGCGTGCGCCTGGACATCCTGCCGGCCTCGATGGTCAGCGAACTGCAGGTCATCAAGACCTTCACTCCGGACCTGGACCCGAACGCCACCGGCGGTGCGATCAACCTCAAGACCCGCAGCGCGTTCGAGAACGGCGGCAAGCCGTTCTTCACCGCCGAGGCCTCGCTGGGCCATGCCAACGACGTCGGCAAGCCGCGCGACCAGGACGACCCGGGCTATCGCCTGCTCGCCACCGGCAGCCGCACCTTCGGCAGCGAAGGGCAGTACGGCCTGACCCTGTCCGGCAACTACCAGACGCTGAGCAGCTACACCGAAACCCACATGACCACCGACACGGTGCACTACGGGTTCTACGACAACAGCGGCGCACTGCAGAGCGGCACCAACCTGGGCAACGGCTGGGCCGTGCCGCAGCAGGACAAGTACTGGTACGTGATGGACAAGCGCGACCGCTACGGTCTCACCGGCAAGTTCGAGGCGCGGTTGAGCGAATCCCTCCAGGCCTACGCCATGGCCGGCTACTACTATTTCCGCGACAACATGGAGCGCAACGAGGTCATCCTCGATCCGCGCAACCGCAACCGCGTCTACAACCAGACCGCCACCAGTGGCACGTACCCGGTCGGCGACGTGGAGGTGGGCTACTCCAACCAGATCACCACCACCCGCACCAAGCTCGGCCAGACCGGCTTCGAGTGGCGCCCGGACGACCGCCAGGTGCTGTCGGCGCGCGCGTCCTGGTCCGATGCCACCTATGCCGAACCGATCAAGATGATCAAGTACGTCACCGGCGCGCAGCGCCCGGCGGCGGTGCCCACCGGGCAGACCGGCCCCGGCGTCACCGTGGTGCCGACGGCGGCCTATGGCTTCAACTACGACACCTCTGCACTCAACCAGCGCTTCCCGATGGCGGCGCAGGCGTACTACAACTACGACAACTACAGCCTGCTGTACTGGCGTCCGGACTACCAGCGCAATGCGCGCGACAAGGTGCTCACCGGCCGCCTGGACTACGCCTTCAACCGCGGCGAGATGGACCGCGGCTTCGGCTTCGGCGGCGGCCTGAGCTACACCCGAGACGAACCCGGTTTCGACATCTACCGCGTCGAATACCAGCCCAACCGCAGCGCGCCGCCGCTGAAGATCGCCGACGTGCTGGCGCCGTCCAATGCGCCGATGCGCTATCTGGGCCTGAACCTGATCGCGATCGATCCGGACAAGGCCAACCAGGTGCTTAGCGCCACGCCGCTGAGCGCGTTCAACCGCACCGACCAGAGCGCCTTCAGCAACCAGGACAACTTCAGCCATCGCGAGGAGATCTTCGGTGCCTACGGCCTGGTCGGTTATCGCGCCGACGATTTCGATGTGGAAGCCGGCCTGCACTACGACCATACCGACCAGTCCACCGTCGGCCGCCAGCGGCAACTGGATGCGACCACCGGCAGCTACGTCTACGTCGATGCGCCGACCGAGTCGCGCTACGCCAAGGTGCTGCCGTCGGCGGTGATGACCTACCACGTCAACGACCGCCTCGACCTGCGCGCCGGCGCCAGCCGCACGCTCGGCCGTCCGCCCTACGACGCTTACGCCGCGCGCACTTCGATCGGCTTCGTCAACAGCAGCGACATGGGCAATCCCAACGCGCAGGGCGTGACCGTCACCATCGGTAATCCCGACATCAAGCCGCGCGTGTCCACCAACCTGGACCTGTCGCTGGAATGGCGCCTGCCCGACGATTTCGACGGCATGCTCGCCGCGGCACTGTTCGACAAGCGCATCCAGGACGAGATCTTCACCCTCTCGCGCACCGACCAGTTCAGCTTCAACGGCACCACCTATTCCAACGTGCTGATCAGCACTCCGGCCAACGCCGCCAAGGCGCACGTGCGCGGCCTGGAACTGAGCGCAGTGTTCAACACCCTGTTCCCGGGCGTGCCGGCGCTGTCCGGCCTGGGCGCCAGCGCCAACCTGGCGCTGCTCGATGGCGGCATGGACGTGCCGTTCACCAGCGGCAGCGCGCCCAACCTGGTGCAGAGCCAGCGCACCGTCGATCGCCTGGTCGGGCAGCCGGATTACACCGCCAACGCCTCGCTGTTCTACACCGTCGGCGGCGTCGAACTGCGTGCGGCCTACAACCGTCAGGGCAAGGCGCTGCGCGCCATCGTCAGCAACATCGCCTGGCAGGATCTGTACTGGGCGCCGCGTTCGCAGCTGGACCTGTCGGCGACCTGGGCGGTGAGCAAGCAGCTCAGCGTGGTCGGCCAGATCAGCAATGTCACCCACAGCCGCCTCACCAGCTTCACCGGCCCCGGCGAGAACCTGCTGAAGGACAGTTATTCGATGCCGACCACCTACTGGCTCGGCCTGCGCTTCACCCCGTCGCTGTGACCGTTGCCGGAGACCTTCCATGAACCTGCTTTTCTCGCGCGGCGCGATCATTGCCGCACTGCTGACCGCGACGGCCCCGGCCATCGCCGCCATCGCCCCGATCCAGGCGCGCCTGGCCGCACCCGACGGCGGCATCTTCGTCGTTGCCCACCGCGGCTGCCACAATCCCGCGCCCGCGCACGGCTTTCCCGGGCACGCACCGGAGAACTCGCTGCTGGGGCTGGAGCGCTGCGTGACGCTGGGCGTGGACATGCTCGAAACCGACATCCGCCGCGCCGGCGACGGCACCCTGGTGATGTTCCATGACGCCACCGTCGACCGCACCACCGACGGCACCGGCAAGGTCGCCGAACTGACCTGGCCGCAACTGTCGCGGTTGCGCCTGCGCGACGACGAGGGCGGCGCCGACGCGCCGCTCACCGACCAGCATCCGCTGACCCTGCAGCAGATGCTGGCCGCGGCCAAGGGCCGGATCATGCTCAATCTCGACGTCAAGGCGCCGATCTACGCCGAGGTGGTCGACGCGGTGCGCCGCGCCGGCATGGAGCGGCAGGTGGTGGTCAAGACCGAAGTCGGCGTCGCCAGCCAGGACCTGGCGTCGATGCCGCCGTTCGACCGGATCAACTTCACCCCGGTGCTGCTCAACCCGCCGGGCACCGACGACCTGGTGCAGACCGTGCGCACCCAGACCGACGGCAAGGTGCGGCCGGTGGCGATCGAACTGCCGCGGATGCGTCTGGCCCAGTTGCCGGCGGTGACGGCGCTGGCCAGGCAGCGACAGGTGCGGCTGCTGGTCAATACGCTGTGGGAGGGCTTCGTCGCCGACGTCGGTGGCGATGCCGATGCGGTGCGCGATCCGGAGGCGGTGTGGGGGCGGCTGTACCGCGCCGGCATCGGCGCCTTCCAGACCGACGAACCGGAAGCGCTGCTGCGCTATCGCGCGTCGCTGGAAAAGCCCTGACCGGCGCATGGCCGTTCAACTGTCCGTAATCGGTCGCTGCGCGACCGCTTGCGGACGCCGCGACCGCGCGCGCCGCGGTCGCGGCGCAACGGATTCAATGGGTTAGCGCGGTTCGCCGATTGGCATGCAGCCTGCTGTACAGCAGGCATGGATATCGCGAAATCACCGAACCGTTCGTTCTGGCGCCACCGCCGCCGCTGGCTGGTGGCAGCCGCTGCCGTGGCGATCGTCCTGGGCGTGGCGCTGCTCGGCGGCGGCCGCGCCGCACCAAGGGTGGCGCGCAGCGAAGTGTGGATCGATGCGGCCACGCGCGGTGAAATGCGTCGCGAGGTCCGCGCCAACGGCGTGCTGGTGCCGCGGCAGATCCGCTGGATCACCGCCGGGGCCCCGGCCACCGTGCAACAGCAACGGGTCGAGGCCGGCGCGCGCGTGCTGGCCGATACGCCGATCCTGCAACTGGTCAACCCGGAACTGGAGGCCGGCCTGGACCGCGCCCGCGCTGCGCTGGCCGGCGCCGATGCCGACCTGGCCGCACTGCACGCCGCGCTGGCCTCGCAACTGCTCGACCAGCAGGCGCTGCAGGCGCAGGCCGAGTCCGAGTTGCAGATCGCGCAGATCAAGGCCAAGGCCTACCGGCGCGGCCACGACGGCGGCGCGATCTCGGCGATCGACCTGACCCAGAGCCAGATCGTCGAGGCGCAGCAACGCGGCCGTGCCGATATCGAACGCAAGCGCGTCGCCGCGTTCCGGCAGAACATGGCCGCGCAACTGCGCGCGGCACAGGCACGGCGCGAGCAGGCCGCCAGTGCGCTGGCCATCGCCACGCAACAGGCCGACTCGCTGCAGGTGCGTGCCGGCAGCGACGGCATCCTGCAACAAGTGGACGTGGAGCCCGGCCAACGCGTCGAGGCCGGCGCCAAGCTGGCGCGGGTGGCGCGCCCGGACGACCTGCTGGCACGCCTGCAGGTGCCCGAAATCCTGGCCAAGGACGTGATCGAAGGCCTGCCGGTGGCGGTGGACACGCACAACGGCGTGGTCGGCGGGCAGGTGGCGCGGATCGATCCGGCGGTGCGCAGCGGCAGTGTGGCGGTCGACGTGCGGCTGACGCCGCCGTTGCCGCCCGGCGTGCGCCCGGACCTGTCGGTGGACGGCCGCATCGTGCTCGGCACGCTGCGCGACGTGGTCAGCATCCCGCGCCCGGCGCTGGCCGTGCCCAACGCCGCCGGCAGCCTGTTCGTGCTGCGCGACGGCGGCGACACCGCGCAGCGCATCCGCGTGCGCTTCGGCGCCGCCTCCAGCGACCGCATCGAAGTCCGCGCCGGCCTGCGCGCCGGCGACCGCGTCGTGCTGTCCGACACCAGCCAGTGGAATGCCGACGCCACCTTGCGCTTACGCTAGCCTCACCAGGAGAGATCCCGCATGACCGCAGTTCCCGCACCATCCGCCACGCCGCTGATCCACCTGCACGGGCTCAGCAAGGTGTTCCACACCGAGGAAGTGGAGACCCACGCCCTGGCCGAGATCGCACTGGACGTGGCGCCTGGCGATTTCGTCGCCATCACCGGCCCGTCCGGCTGCGGCAAGTCGACCCTGCTGTCGATCCTGGGCCTGCTCGATGCGCCCAGCGGCGGCACCTACCGGCTCAACGGCCGCAGCGTCGCCGAGCTGGACACGGTCGGTCGCGCGCGCATCCGTAATGCCGAGATCGGCTTCATCTTCCAGGCCTTCAACCTGATCGCCGACCTCACCGTGGAAGAGAACGTGGCGCTGCCGCTGACCTACCGCGACGGCGCCCAGCGCAGCCAGATCCGCCAGCGCGTGCGCGAGGTGCTGGAACTGGTCGGCATGCAGCATCGCCACAAGCACTATCCCGGGCAGTTGTCAGGCGGCCAGCAGCAGCGCGTGGCGGTGGCGCGCGCGCTGGCCGGCAACCCGGCGATCCTGCTCGCCGACGAACCGACCGGCAACCTGGACAGCCGCAACGGCGAGGCGGTGATGCAGTTGCTGGAACAACTGCACGACCACGGCACCACCTTGTGCATGGTCACCCACGATCCGGCGTTCGCGCGGCGCGCGCAGCGCATCGTGCACATGCTCGACGGCCGCATCGTCGACGAGGACACCTTCGAGCGGCTACGCCACGAGCAGGACGTGGCGTTGCCGGCGCGCGCCGCGGGGCAGGCACGATGAGCGCCGCCCTGCAGTGGGCCGAGATGCGGCAATCCTGGCGCACGCTCGCGCGCAAGCCGGGCTATCTGCTGCTGGCGGTGCTGACCCTGGCGCTGGGCGTGGCCACCACCACCGCGGTGTTCGCGCTGCTCGACCAGGCCTTGCTGAAGCCGCTGCCGTTCCCGCAGCCGGAGCGGCTGGTCACCCTCGGCCTGTACAGCGACCCTGGCCGCAATGTCGCTGCGCCCGGCCATTACCCGGTGTTGCGGCGCATGTCGAGCCTGCAGTCCACCGGCATCGCGCGCGGGTTTCCGGTGCCGGCCAACGTCGCCCGCGGCGCTGCCAGCGAGGTGGTCGCCTCGATCAGTGCCGATGCCGGCTTCCTGCGCACGCTCGGCCTGCCGATGGCGGCCGGGCGCAACTTCAACGACGAAGAAAGCCGGCCCGGCGGGCCGCAGGCGGTGATCCTCAGCCATCGTTTCTGGCAACGCTATTTCGATGGCGACCCGTCCGCGGTGGGACGCACCCTGCAGGTGGAAGGCAAGCCGGTGCAGATCGTCGGCGTGCTGCCGGCGGCCTTCCCCTGGGCCGAGCCGTTCGACCTGATCCGCAACATGCAGCCGGACCTGGCCGCGACCAACCTGTCCACCAACGAGATCGTGGTGGCGCGGTTGCGGCCCGGGGTCAGCGTGGCCGCGGCGTCCGCGCAGACCGCGACGACGCTCCAGGCCCTGTTGCGTAACAGCCCGCACATGGACGCGTCGTGGTGGGCGTCGCTGCAGCGACGGCCGCCCAACGCGCTGCCGCTGCAGGACAGCCTGTACGCCGCCAACAGCGGCAACACCCTGTGGCTGTTCTTCGCCGCGGCCGCCTGCGTGCTGCTGATCGCCGCGATCAACCTCACCAGCCTGATGCTGCTGCGCGCGCTCGGGCGCAGCCACGACAGCGCGGTGCGTGCCGCGCTGGGCGCCTCGTGGCTGCGCTTGAGCCTGCCGGCATTGGCCGAAGGCATGCTGATCGGCGCGCTCGGCAGCCTGGCCGGCCTGGTGCTGGCCTGGCTGGGGCTGCGTCTGCTCGGCGGCTGGGTGCCGCTGATGTGGATGCGCGGCGAGGCGCCGCATCTGAGCGGCGCCAGCGTGCTGTTTGCGCTGCTGGCCGGCGGTGCGACGGCGCTGTTGGCCGCAGCGCTGGGCATCGTCCGCGGCCGCCGCCGCAATCTGGTGACTGAACTGGCTGGCGGTGGGCGCGGCGGCTGGAGCCTGCAGGCCGGCCGTCTTGGCCGCGTCCTGGTGATCGCGCAGGTGGCCATCGCCGTGGTGCTGCTGATCGGCGCGGCCCTGTTCACCCGCACCCTGCAGAAGCTGGCGGAGGTGCCGATGGGCTTCGAGAGCCGCTCGGCGGTGGTGTTCACTCTGGCGCCGGTGAAGGAGCGCTACGTCACCGCGGCCGATGCGGTGGAGCAGACCCGGCGCATCGTCGCGCGCTTGCAGCAGGTGCCTGGCATCGACCGCGTGGGGGTGTCGACCAATCCGCCGACGGCGACGCGGTTGAGCTGGAGTGTGGAGATCGATGGCGCGCCGTCCGTCGATAGCCAGTACCGGTTGGCCACGCCGCAGTTCCTGGAGGTCTTCCGCATCCCCTTGCTGGCCGGGCGCGGGATCGCCGACAGCGATGTGGCCGGAGGCGAGCGGGTCTGCGTGGTCAGCGCGAGCTTCGCTGCGCGTTACCTGCACGGGCAGGCGCTGGGCAAGATCGTCAGCTTGCCCGACGACGGCGGCGACCAGCGCGTGTCGATGCGCGTGGTCGGCGTGGTCGGCGACGTGCGCCACACCAGCCCGGCCGAGCCGCCGGAGCCGACCGTGTACCAGCCGCTGGCACAGATGAGCGAGCCGATGTGGCAGATCCTCCGCGGCTTCGGCGCGCTGACCTATGCGGTGCATCTGCGGGCCGGCGCACTGGGTGCCGACGAGCGCGCGCTGCGTGCCGCCATCGACGAAGTGGCGCCACAGCAGCCGATCGCCGAGCTGCAACCGATGCAGGCGCTGGTCGCCAGCACCACCGGCGAACAGAAGCTCAACCTGCTGCTGGTCGGCCTGTTCGCGGGGCTGGCGCTGTTGCTGGCCGCGGTTGGCCTGTATGCGGTGATGGCAGTGGCGGTGGCCGCGCGCCAGCACGAGTTCGGCGTGCGCGCCGCGCTCGGCGCACCGCCGGCGCGGCTGCGGCGGCAGGTGCTGGG
>NZ_AQOK01000206.1:0-1969 GCF_000364645.1 Xanthomonas sp. SHU 308
ATCGGCGGCCGCGGCCAGGCCTACGACCAGTACAACCAGCCGATCGTCGATGCCGACGGCAAGCCGGTACTGGTCGGCGCCAATGCCGGCGAGAACGCCACCGCGCTCGGCGCGGGCGCGCAGGCGACGGGCAGCGTCGCCACCGCCACCGGCTACGGTGCGCAGGCCACCGGCGACCACAGCACCGCCGGCGGCTACAAGGCGCGTGCGACCGGCAACTACAGCCTCGCGCAGGGCGACAACGCCTGGGCCAGCGGCGAGGACGCCAGTGCGGTCGGCGCCTACGCCTGGGCGACGGCCGATGGCGCGTCGGCGTTCGGCACCTCGGCCTGGGCCACCGGCACCAATGCCTCGGCGTTCGGTACCGGGGCGTGGGCCAGCGGCAGCGGCGCCACCTCGATCGGCTTCAACAGCTGGGCGCCGGGGCTGAGCGCTACCGCGGTCGGTCGCGGCGCGTTCGGCTACGGCAACTACAGCGTAGCGCTGGGCTTCCAGGCGCTGGGCAACCAGGTCAACACCATCGCCATCGGCACCAACACCGTGGCCGATGCGGAAAGCGCGATCAGCATCGGTGCCGGCAGCGAGGCCACCGCCGCCAATGCGGTGGCGCTGGGCGCCGGGGCGGTCGCCGACCGCGCCTACAGCGTGTCGGTGGGCAGTGCCGGGCAGGAGCGGCAGATCACCAACGTCGCTGCCGGCACCGAGGCCACCGATGCGGTCAACGTCGCCCAGCTGGATGCGGTGAAGCAGGCCGCGGCAGCGACCAGCAAGTACTTCCAGGCCAGCGGCAGCGCCGACAGCGATGCCGGCGCCCTGGTCGACGGCGACAATGCGCTGGCGGCCGGCGAGGCCGCCAACGCCACCGCCGACGGCGCCACTGCGCTCGGTGGCGGCGCCAATGCCGTGGCCGCCGGGGCGACCGCGATCGGCTTCAACGCCGTCTCCAGCGGGGTCGATGCGGTCGCGCTGGGCAACGCCAGCCAGGCGTCGGGCGAGAACAGCATCGCCATCGGCAGCAACGCCCAGGCCAGCGAGATCGGCGCCACCGCCAGCGGCGCCGGCGCGCAGGCCAGCGGCACCTATGCCACCGCCACCGGCAACGAAGCGGTGGCCTCGGACAACCAGGCCACGGCCACCGGCTTCCGCAGCGCCGCCTCGGGCATCGGCGCCACCGCGCTGGGCGGCTACAGCGAGGCCACCGGCTACCTGTCCTCGGCGCTGGGCTATGGTGCGCTCGCTTCGGGCAGCTACGGCACTGCGGTCGGCGTGTCCTCCACCGCGTCCGGCAGCAGCAGCGTGGCGGTGGGCGAGTACAGCGTGGCCTCCGGCGAGGAGAGCGTGGCGGTCGGCGGTACTTCGTTCTTCGGCCTGATCCCGGCCGAGGCCTTGGGCGCCAACAGCGCGGCGTTCGGTGCTGGTGCCGGCGCCACCGCCGACTTCAGCAGCGCGCTCGGCAGTCTCAGCTACGCCAGCGCCGACAGCGCCAGTGCGTTCGGCTACGGCGCCTATGCATCCGGCGTCAACAGCGTGGCCCTGGGCGCGAACTCCGAAGCGGCGCGCGACAACACCGTCTCGGTGGGCAGCGCCGGCAAGGAGCGGCAGATCACCAGCGTCGCCGCCGGCACCGAGGCCACCGACGCGGTCAACGTCGCGCAACTGAACGAGGTGAAGCAGTCCGCCGACGCCACCGGCAAGCAGTTCAAGGCCAGCGGCGGCAGCGACCCGGCCGATGATGTCGGCAGCTACGTGGAGGGCAATTACGCCACCGCCGCCGGCGAAGCCAGCAACGCCTACGGCACTGGTGCCTCGGCGTTCGGCAGCGGCGCGCTGGCGGGTGCCCGCTACGCCACCGCGTCCGGCTACAACGCCACCGCCACCGGCGAATCCAGCACCGCGATCGGCGGCTCGCTGTACTACACCGACGCGTCCGGCAACGTGCTGCTCGACGGCACCACCACCGCCAGTGCCA
>NZ_AQOK01000207.1:0-7885 GCF_000364645.1 Xanthomonas sp. SHU 308
GGGCGCGGGTGCGCAGGCCAGCGGCACGTTCAGCAGCGCCAGTGGCGCCGGTGCCGTCGCCAGCGGCCTGCAGGCCACGGCCGACGGCTACAAGGCCAACGCCGGCAGCGACTACAGCACCGCGGTCGGCGCCTTCAGCGCCGCCAGCGGCACTCGCACCAGCGCGTTCGGTTACGGCGCGGCGGCGGCGGGCAACTACGCCTCGGCGCTGGGCTGGGGCAGCACCGCCTCCGGCGCCTATGCCGCGGCGCTGGGTTACAGCGCCCGCGCCACCGGCGAGGATGCGACCGCGCTCGGCGCCTCGGCCTGGGCCACCGCGGCGCAGACCACCTCGGTCGGCCAGTTCGCCTGGGCTACGGCGCAAGGCGGCACCGCGATCGGCCAGAACGCCTTCGCCTACGGCGGCACCAATGCCACGGCGCTGGGCATCAACGCCTCGGCCAGCGGCGCCGGCAGCGTCGCCCTGGGCTCGGGCGCGCGCACCAGCGAAGCCAACGTGGTGTCGGTGGGTGGCGGCAACGGCGTCACTGCGCCGGCCACGCGCCGCATCACCAACGTCGGCGCGGCGGTCAACGCCACCGATGCGGTGAACAAGGCGCAGCTGGACGCGGTGGCCACCGCGGCCGGCGACACCAGCGCGCGCTTCCAGAGTTCCGGCACCGCGGTGGCCAGCGCCAGCGGCGTGGACAGCACTGCGGCCGGTGCCGGCGCCACCGCCAGCGGCCTGCGCAGTTCCGCGCTGGGCGTGGGCAGCGTCGCCGCCGGCGCCGGTGCCACCGCCAACGGTGCCGGCAGCTCGGCGACCGGTGCGCGCAGTACCGCGATCGGCCTGCAGACCAATGCGATCGGCGAGAACGGCGTGGCGATGGGCTACAACAGCTTCGTCCGCAACAGCGGCAGCAACGGCGTCGCGCTCGGCGCCAATGCCGGCGTCTCGGCGGACAACGCGGTCGCGCTCGGTGCCGGTTCGCGGGTGTACGAGGCCGACACCGTGTCGCTGGGCAGCGGCAACGGCCGTGGCGGCCCGGCGACCCGGCGCATCGTCAACCTGACCGCCGGCAGCGTCGCCGCCGGCAGCACCGACGCGATCAACGGCGGCCAGCTATACCAATCGCTGAGCAACATGGCCACGTTCCTGGGCGGCGGCGCCGGACTCGGCGCGCAGGGCCTGTTCGTGGCGCCGACCTACGTGATCCAGGGCGCCAGCTACAACAACGTCGGCGCGGCGCTGGCGGCGCTGGACGGCAAGGTCAGCGAACTGGATGCGCGCACCGGCGGCAGCGGCACTGCGGCACGCAGCGCGCGCATGGTCGGCACCAGTGCGGTGGCCGCGCAGGCCACCGAAGCGGCGACGCCGGTGTCCGGCAGCATCGGCACCGCGCAGGTCGGCGAAAGCACGGCGGTCGCCTCCAGCGCCACGGCGGTGGGGACCGCCGCGCGCGCCAACGACGTCACCGGCACCGCCATCGGTGGCAGCGCCTACGCGCACGGCCCCAACGACACCGCGATCGGCAGCAACGCCAAGGTCAATGCCGACGGCAGCACCGCGGTGGGCGCCAACAGCCACATCGCGGCGGTGGCGACCAACGCGGTGGCGATGGGCGAGGGCGCCAGCGTCAGCGCGGCCTCGGGCACCGCCCTTGGCCAGGGCGCCAGCGCCACCGCGCAGGGGGCGGTCGCCCTGGGGCAGGGGTCGGTAGCCGATCGTGCGCAGACGGTCTCCATCGGCAGCGCCGGCAACGAGCGCCAGCTCGCCAACGTCGCCGCCGGCACCCAGGCCACCGATGCGGTCAACAAGAGCCAGCTCGACAACGGCGTGGCTACGGCCAAGTCGTACACCGATGCACGCTTCGGCACCATGGCCGACAGCTTCGAGGTGCTGCGCGGCGACGTCGATGCGCGGTTGCGCGACCAGGACCGCCGCATCGACCGCCAGGGCGCGATGAGCGCGGCCATGCTCAACATGGCCACCAGCGCCGCCGGCATCCGCACCCAGAACCGGGTCGGTGCCGGCATCGGCTTCCAGAACGGCGAGTCGGCGCTGTCGGTGGGCTACCAGCGCGCCTTCAGCGACCGCGCCACGGTGACCATCGGCGGTGCCTTCAGCAGCGACGACAGCTCCATCGGCATCGGTGCCGGTTTCGGCTGGTGATCCATCGCGGACGGCGGCGCGTGCCGCCGTCCGCCACGCAATGGCCTGAGGGGGCAGACCACAGGACCTTGGCTGGGCCGGCCAACGGATTCGGTAGAGGGAGTTTTACGGCCGCAACTGTCGCCTGATCCACGAAACTTTGAAGAGGACGTCAACGTGATCGACAAGCAAAACCTTCGTATCAATGCCATCGCCGCCGCCATGCTGGCGATGTCGCTGGGAGCCTCGAGCGCGATCGCGGCCAGCGCCTCGGCGCCGCTGCCGGTCAAGGAACCGGGCAGGTCCGCGCCGGCCGATGCGGTGACCTCCAACCGCATCCTGGTGCGCTACAACGCCGGCACCGCCGCGGCCAGCGACCGCAGCGCCAAGCTGTCGACGGTGCAGTCGGCGGTGGGCCGTGCCAGCCTCGGCGGCAGCAACGGCATTTCGCGCGCGGCCGCAGCCAGCGTGCGCGCCGAGTATGTGCGGACCCTGGGCATCGGCGCGGACCTGATCCGCCTGACCGGCAAGCTGAGCAAGGCCGACCTGGACAAGGTGGTGGCGGAGATCGCCGCCGACCCGACGGTGAAGTACGCGCAGGTCGACGCCAAGCTGCGGCCGGTCGAGGTGCTGCGGGCCAAGACGCAGGTGCAGCCGCAGTTGGTGCCCAACGATCCGCTGTACGCGCAGTACCAGTGGCACTACAGCAACGCCACCGGCGGCATCAACCTGCCGGCCGCGTGGGACGTGTCCAAGGGCGACGGTGTCGTCGTCGCGGTGCTCGATACCGGCATCCTGCCGAATCACCCTGACGTGGCGGTGAACCTGCTGCAGGGCTACGACTTCATCTCCGACAAGGAGGTCTCGCGGCGTCCGACCGACGCCCGCGTGCCGGGCGCGCTGGACTACGGCGACTGGGTCGAGAACGACAACGAGTGCTACGCCGGCTCGGTGGCCGAGGCCAGCTCCTGGCACGGCAGCCATGTCGCCGGCACCGTCGCCGAAGCCACCAACAACGGCGTCGGCATGGCCGGCGTGGCGCCCAACGCCACCGTGCTGCCGGTGCGCGTGCTCGGCAAGTGCGGCGGCTACACCTCCGACATCGCCGACGCCATCGTCTGGGCCTCGGGCGGCACCGTGTCCGGCGTGCCGGCCAACCAGAACCCGGCCGAGATCATCAACATGAGCCTGGGCGGCGGCGGCGCCTGCGACAGCGCCACCCAGGACGCGATCAACGGTGCGGTGTCGCGCGGCACCACGGTGGTGGTGGCCGCCGGCAACAACACCGCCAATGCCGCCAACTTCAGTCCGGCCAGCTGCGACAACGTGATCGCGGTCGGCGCCACCCGCATCACCGGCGGCATCACCTACTACTCCAACTTCGGCGCCAAGGTGGACCTGTCCGGTCCGGGCGGCGGCGGCAGCGTCGACGGCAACCCGGGCGGCTACATCTGGCAGAACGGCTACAGCGGCGCGACCACGCCGACCTCCGGCAACTACACCTACATGGGCCTGGGCGGCACCTCGATGGCCTCGCCGCACGTGGCCGCGGTGGCCGCGCTGGTGCAGAGCGCGCTGATCGCCGCGGGCAAGGCGCCGCTGACCCCGGCCGCGCTGGAGACCCTGCTCAAGCAGACCGCGCGTCCGTTCCCGGTGTCGATCCCGTCCAGCACCCCGATCGGCACCGGCATCGTCGACGCCAAGGCCGCCCTGGCCAAGGCGCTGGAAGAGCCGTGCGATCCGGCCACCGAGCAGTGCGCGCCGCCGGCGACCGCGCTGACCAACAAGGTGGCGGTGGCGGGCCTGGCCGGTGCCGCGGGCAACGAAGCGCTGTACAGCTTCGAGGCCAAGGCCGGTGCGGTGCTGAGCTTCCTCACCTACGGCGGCAGCGGCAATGTGTCGCTGTATGTGAGCTTCGGCAAGGAGCCGGGCACCGGCAACGCCGACGCCAAGTCGACCCGTCCGGGCAACAACGAGACGGTGCGCTTCACCGCGCCGCAGGCCGGCACCTACTACATCAAGCTGGTCGGCGAGAGCACCTACAACGGCGTCAGCCTGGTCGCGCGCCAGTAAGCGTACGCGGCGCAGGGAAGCGCCATGCGGTTCCAGGAAACCCGGCTCCGGCCGGGTTTCCTGCATCTGCGGGCAGCGCCGTGTCGGCCCACTCCGCGACCGCTGCAGCGCGCAACGCGACTGCCCAGCATGTCCTGCCAGGATGTCAGGCCGATGACCGCGACGGACCTGCCGGTGCCGGTTCGCTGGCCGCCCGGTAGACAGCGGCGGGGGAGTGCGCCGGATTCGGCGTCGGGTCATGCCGAACTGCTAAAGTCGCACGGTCATCTGGGAGGGATCGCGTGAATGCGCTCGTGAAGGACACTGCCGTCGCCGTGGAGACGCCCGAAACCCGCATCATCGCGGCGTTGCTGGCCAAGGGCCGGCTCAAGGACGGCGACCTGGCGCGCGCGCGGCAATTGCAGCGCGAGTCCGGCGGCAGCCTGCTGGCGCTGCTGGCGCGCCTGGGCCTGGTCTCCGAGCGCGACCATGCCGAGCTCAGCGCCGAAGTCCTGGGCCTGCCCCTGCTCGACGCCAAGCAGCTGCCGGCCACCGCGCCGGAGAGCCTGCCCGAGGCGCAGCCGCTGTCGCTGCGCTTCCTCAAGCAGTTCCATGTGTGTCCGCTCGGCGAGCGCGACGGCGTGCTGGAACTGTGGATGGCCGATCCGCACGACGCGTACGCCGCCGACGCGGTGCGCCTGGCCACCGGCCTGCAGGTGCTGCCGCGGGTCGGCCTGCGCTCGGAGATCGACGACCTGATCGAGCGCTGGTTCGGCCAGGGCCGCAGCGCGATGGGCGCGATCGTGGAAACCGCCGACGGCGACAGCGTCGCCGCCGACGACATCGAGCACCTGCGCGACCTGGCCTCCGAGGCGCCGGTGATCCGCCTGGTCAACCTGGTGATCCAGCGCGCGGTGGAACTGCGCGCCTCGGACATCCATATCGAGCCGTTCGAGAGCCGGCTGAAGGTGCGCTACCGCGTCGACGGCGTGCTGATCGACGGCGAGAGCCCGCCGGCCAACCTGACCGCGGCGGTGATCAGCCGCGTCAAGATCATGGCCAAGCTCAACATCGCCGAGCGCCGCCTGCCGCAGGACGGCCGCATCATGCTGCGGGTGCAGGGCAAGGAGCTGGACCTGCGCGTGAGCACCGTGCCCACCGCGCACGGCGAGAGCGTGGTGATGCGCCTGCTCGACCGCGAAACCGTGGTGTTCGACTTCCACCGGCTCGGCTTCACCGACGCGTTCCTGCCGCAGTTCCGCAAGGTGCTGGAGCAGCCGCACGGCATCCTGCTGGTCACCGGCCCTACCGGCTCGGGCAAGACCACCACGCTGTACACCGCGCTGAGCCAGCTCAACACCGCCGACGTCAAGATCATCACTGTCGAGGATCCGGTCGAGTACCAGATCGAGGGCATCAACCAGATCCAGGCCAAACCGCAGATCGGTCTGGACTTCTCGCACGCGCTGCGCAGCATCGTGCGCCAGGATCCGGACATCATCATGATCGGCGAAATGCGCGACCTGGAGACGGCGCGCATCGCCATCCAGTCCGCGCTGACCGGCCACCTGGTGCTGTCGACCCTGCACACCAACAACGCCGCCGGCGGCATCACCCGCCTGCTCGACATGGGCGTGGAGGACTACCTGCTGACCTCCACCATCAACGGCATCCTCGCCCAGCGCCTGGTGCGGCGGCTGGAGCCGACCCATGCCGAGCGCTATGCGGCCTCGCCGGAGGAGATCGAGAAGTTCGAGCTGCGCCGGCTGCAGCCGGAAGGCGAGATTTTCCTGTACCGCCCGCGGCCCTCGGCGATCGCGCCGACCGGCTATGTCGGCCGCACCACCATCATGGAATTCCTGGTGATGAACGACGTGCTGCGGCGCGCGGTGATGCGCCACGCCGGCATGGGCGAGATCGAGCAACTGGCGCGTGAGGCCGGCATGCGCACCATGTACGAGGACGGCCTGGCCAAGGCACTCAGCGGCCAGACCACGATCGAGGAAGTGCTGCGCGTGACGGAGGAAACCTGATGCGCGCGGCGTGCGCTCCGGCGATGGCAGCCTGTTGCTTCGCCAGGCGCGGGCATCCCGTGTTCGAAAAGGCACGGGCCGCGCGCGATGCGCTCTCCCATTCCCGATTCCCCATTCTCCAGTCCCAGCTCCAGTCCTGATGCCGCTCTATCGCTACAAGGCCCTGGACTCGCACGGCGAGGTCTTGGAAGGGCAGATGGAAGCCGCCAGCGAGGCGGAGGTGGCGCTGCGCCTGCAGGAGCAGGGGCATATGCCGATGCAGGCCCGGCTCGCCGCCGAGGGCGGCGGCACCTCGCTGCGCGGGTTGTTCCGGCCCAAGCCGTTCGACGGCGCGGCGCTGGTGCAGTTCACCCAGCAGTTGGCGACGCTGCTCGGCGCCGGCCAGCCGCTGGATCGCGCGCTGTCGATCCTGCTCGAGCTGCCCGAGGACGAACGTTCCAAGCGCACCGTCGGCGACATCCGCGACGCGGTGCGCGGCGGCGCGCCGCTGTCCACCGCGCTGGAGCGCCAGCACGGGCTGTTCTCGCGCCTGTACATCAACATGGTGCGCGCCGGCGAGGCCGGCGGCAGCCTGCACGACACCCTGCAGCGCCTGGCCGAGTACCTGGAGCGCAGCCGCGAACTGCGCGGGCGGGTGATCAACGCGCTGATCTATCCGGCGATCCTGGTCAGCGTGGTCGGCTGCGCGCTGCTGTTCCTGCTCGGCTACGTGGTGCCGCAGTTCGCACAGATGTACGAGAGCCTGGACGTGGCCCTGCCGTGGTTCACCCAGGCGGTGCTGAGCGTGGGCCTGTTCGTGCGCGACTGGTGGATCGTGCTGCTGGTGGTGCCGGGCGTGACCATCCTGGCGGTGGACCGCAAGCGCCGCGACCCCGCATTCCGTGCCAGCTTCGACGCCTGGCTGCTGCGCCAGCGCTTCGTCGGTGTGCTGATTTCGCGGCTGGAGACCGCACGCCTGACCCGCACCCTCGGCACGTTGCTGCGCAACGGCGTGCCGTTGCTGGCGGCGCTGGGCATCTCCCGCAACGTGCTGTCGAACCTGGCGCTGACCGCCGACGTCGGCGCCGCCGCCGACGACGTCAAGAACGGCCATGGGTTGTCGGCGTCGCTGTCCAAGGGCAAGCGCTTCCCGCGCCTGGCGCTGCAGATGATCCAGGTCGGCGAGGAATCGGGCGCGCTCGACATCATGCTGCTGAAGACCGCCGACACCTTCGAGCAGGAAACCGCCCAGGCCATCGACCGCCTGCTGGCGGCGATGGTGCCGGCGATCACCCTGGTCCTGGCCTCGGTGGTCGGCCTGGTGATCATCTCCGTCCTCGTCCCCCTCTACGACCTCACCAATGCGATTGGGTGAGGTGCCACGCTTATGCGCCATGGCGCATGTGGCGCCGAACGCCCGGCCAGGGATGGCCGGGCCGGTGGTTCCGGCGCTCGCGATGCCGCGCCATGGACGGCTGCGCAGTCATCTGGCGCAGCGTACGAGCGAATCGAAGGAGGCCATGCGCTTGCGAACCGCAGGTTCGCGCATGGCCGAACGCCCGGCCATGGAGGGCCGGGCCGGTCTCTCCGGAGCCGGCGATGTGACGCCGCGCGGTCGCGGCCGGGAACCTTCCGCCGCCGCCCCTGTCCCATTGCCAGCGGCGCCGCGCGCGCCGGCCGCGGCCGTGCG
>NZ_AQOK01000208.1:0-1695 GCF_000364645.1 Xanthomonas sp. SHU 308
GGGCTCGGCGGCCGGCGCGGCCAGGGCGGCGAACGCGGCCAGCGCGCAGGTGGCCAAGGTGATGGACCTGGCCACGGCGGATTTGGCGAAAGACAGGGACATGCGCTTCTCCAGGAGAGGGCGGCGCGCGACGCAGAAGCGCCGCAGCCGCAAAAGGCGGCCGACCGCAGGCCGGCCGCCAGGACATGCAAGGACTCAGTCGTGCTTGCCGCGCGCCTTCAGGTACGCGATCGCCGCCTTCGGGTCGTCGGTGGTGATCAGGCTGAACGCCTCTTGGTTGACGATGAAGTTGAGATCGCCACGGTTGTCGGCGGTGTCGCGGCCGCCGGAGTAGGAGAAGTACAGGTCCGACAGCTGATAGCAGCAGGCGCCGCTGTTCTGGTAGAACTTCCCGGCCAGCGGGCTGTCCGGAATCGCCTGGAACACGCCCACGCGCACGCCGCGCTCGCGCACGCGGTCGGCCTGGCCCTGCAGCAGGCCACCGAGCTGCTTGACGTTGATCTCCATCGCCTCCTTGGTATCGCTCCAGGCCGATATGGCGTTGTCGACATTGATCTTGGTCAGCATGTTGGTGGTGAACACCGGAATGCCGACCATGCTGGTGGTGTCGGCGCGGAACGCCGAGCGGCTCGGGTACAGGGTGGCATTGACCTTGGCGGCGACGAAGTTGGACGCACCCACCGAGAACGCGGCATCGGCCGCGCGCGACACCGCACGCACCGAGGCGGCGTCCTTGATGTCGAACACGATGGGCGTCTTCAGGCCATGCGCCTTGAAGTAGGAGAACAGGTCATCCACGCGCGGCACGTGGTAGCCGGTGGTGGTGCGGCGGTCGGGGGTCAGCAGGAACAGGCCGCTGACCACCGACCACGGGGTCACGGTGATCGACGGGTTGTAGCCCTGGTTGCTCATCGGGTCGTACTTGGTTTCGCCGGCACGGCTGGTCCACACGTTGGTGGTGCGACCGAGGTTCCAGTCGTGCAGCACCACCGGCACGCCGTCGCTGGTCATCTTGATGTCCAGTTCCACGCCGTCCATGCACTGGTCGTTGGCGAGCTGCAGCGAACCGCGCGAGTTTTCCGGCATGTCGGGGAAGTTGCCGTACTTGCCCCACAGACCGCGGTGGGCCAGCACGACGGTGTCGCCGCTGCTGTCGCCGAACAGGATGTTGCTCATCTTGGTGCCGACGGTGTCGTTGCAGTTGGCCATGGCCAGCTGCGGCACGACGGCCAGCACCGTCAGGGCGGCGAGCACGCGACAGGCGCGCGCCAGGGGCGAGGGAACGAATGCGATCTTCATTGGGCTGCGTCCGGTTCTGAAGGAAAGGGGGAGACACGGGGGACGAGCGCCGGTCAGGTCGACGCATGGCGGCATCTCGTGTGTTGCGCTCCGCACGGACGTCTCGCGCAGGAGCCTGAGCCGCCGTGATCGGCGGCGGCGTCGGGCGAGAACCTAATAACTTACTGTGAATTATTTATTTCCGGGGTGCGACCCCGTGCTGGACTGTGGACTGCGCCGCGATTTGCTGCAGTCTGAGTCGCACTGCTTCCCGGTGACGGGGCTGCGGACACGGCCCAGGGGTGGATTGCGCGTGCGAGGCCATGGGGCGTGGCGCCGCATCGGAGGCTTCGCCGGTCGCGGCCGAGGCAGGCCTTGCAGGAGTCAACTGTCATGCACCTGCGATGACAGGAGGAG
>NZ_AQOK01000209.1:0-2608 GCF_000364645.1 Xanthomonas sp. SHU 308
CGGCGGGCGTGCCGCGGCCGACGAATTCCACCTGCACGCGTCCGGCCTGGTCCGCATCGGTCAGCGGCGGCAGCCAGCGCACGAACGCCACCCACAGCAGGAAGATGGCGAACAGCAGATGCAGCAGCAGGCTGAGCAGCACGGCGATGCGCCGCCACCAGCGCTGGTCGTACGGCGCCGGATCCCAGTGCTGCCACCACAGCCGGCGGAACGCCTGCCACAGCGGCAAGGCCGGCAGGCGCAGGGTCGCCGGCGGCTGCGCCGGCGGCATCGCCGCGATCAGTTCGGGAGCCGCGAACGGCCGCGGCAGCGCAGGCTGCGCCGCGATCCAGTGCGCCCATGCATACGGCAGGCCGGTGCGGCGATCGCGCAGCAGCTTGCGCGGCGTGCGCGCCAACAACACATCGAGGATGTCGGCGGCGCGCGTCACCGGCAGCGAAACGTCAGGCGGCCGAATCGCGCGGGATGTAGGGAGCGCTGCCGCTGTCGTGGTCGGTGGCGTCGCGCACCGCGGTCACCCCCGGCACGCGGCCCATCAGCGTCTTCTCGATGCCCTGCTTCAAGGTCACGTCGGCCATGCCGCAGCCGTGGCAGCCGCCGCCGAAGCGCAGCAGCACCACGCCGTCGGCGGAGACTTCCTGCACCGCCACGCGGCCGCCGTGCTGGGCCAGCTGCGGATTGACCTCGTTCTCCACCACCCAGCGCACCCGCTCCACCAGCGAGGCCGCCTCGCCCGGCGCTTCGCCCTTGATCTTGGGCGCCTTGATGGTGAGCTGCTGGCCGGTGCCCTGGGTGACGTAGTCGATTTCGGCGCCGTCGAGCCAGCCGACGCTGTCGGCCGCCACGTACAGGGTGAAACCGTCGCAATCGATCGCCCATTCGTCGCCAGCCAGGTCCGCCGGCTCGGCGAACTCCAGCCGCGCATCGGCGCGCGGGGTGCCGGCATCGACCGCGCTCAGGCGCACGCCCATGCCGGGCACGGCCTCGCGTTCGAGCAGCTTGCGGAAATGGGCCTGTGCGTTGTCTGAGATCTGGATCATGCGGGTATTCTAGACCCTTCCACGCCCTGCGCTCATCGCGGGCGGTATCTTGACCGGCCCTGTCCGTTCCACCGCAGAGACCTTCCATGAACGACCTGATCCCGCTCGCCCAGGCCCATTGCTCGCCCTGCAAGGGCAGCGAATACAGACTGACCCAGGCGCGCCTGGCCGAACTGCTGCCGCAGGTGCCCGGCTGGGAAGTGGTCGAGAACGGCAACGCGATCAGCCGCACCTTCCGCTTCCCCGACTATTACCGCACCCTGGCCTTCGTCAACGCGCTGGCCTGGATCGCGCACCGCGAAGACCACCACCCCGACCTGGGCGTGCACTACGACCGCGTGGTGGTGCGCTATTCCACCCACGACGTCGGTGGCCTCAGCGAGAACGACTTCATCTGCGCCGCCAAGGCGTCCGCTCTTCCGGAATGACCCCCATGACCGTTGCCGCCCACCGTCTGCTCCCCCTGGCCTGCCTGAGCGCCGTGCTGCTCAGCGCCTGCGGCCAATCCCAGCAATCCCAGCAACACACCGTGACCCAGCCGCCGACCGAGGTCGCCGCGGTGAAGACACCGCCGCCGGACTACCCGATCGACGTGGCCTGCGCCGGCATCGGCGGCACCGTGGTGCTGAAGGTGGTGGTCGGCGTGCAGGGCAAGCCCACCGAAGTCGACGTGGTCACCGGCAGCGGCCAGGCCAAGCTCGATGCCTCGGCGCAGGAAGCGGTGCGCGGCTGGACCTTCAATCCCGCTACCCGCAACGGCCAGGCGGTGCCGTGGACCATCCAGGTGCCGGTCAACTTCAATCCGCCGCAGCCACGCCCGGACCGGTGCTTCGCGCTGGACGCTCAGGCGCACAAGGCCGGCTGAGCCACGGGCGCGCGCCGCGCGCCTTCACGCGACACCCGCACCGCGCCGGGTCTGATCGACGCCTCTTCCTCGGAGCCGCCGGCGCATGCTGGAGATCCCACTGCACAATGTCCTGGTCGCGCTCGCCGTGACCCTCGGCGCCGGCCTGGCCACCGGCCTGGGCAGCGTGCTGGTGTTGTTCAGCAAGGGACCCAATCCGCGCCTGCTCGCCTTCGGCCTGGCGTTCTCCGCCGGCGCCATGGTGTACGTATCGCTGACCGAAATCCTCGGCAAGTCGATCGCCGCCTTCAGCGATGCCTTCGATCCGCGCCTGGGCCAGGCCTATGCCACCCTGGCGTTCCTGGCCGGCATGGTGCTGATCGTGGCCATCGACCGGCTGGTGCCCAATCCGCACGAAAGCCTCAACAGCCGCGACCCGCTGTTCCGCGACGACAACCGCGCCTACGTCAAGCGCGTCGGCCTGCTCACCGCGGTGGCGATCACCGCGCACAACTTTCCGGAGGGTCTGGCCACCTTCTTCGCGACGCTGGAGAGTCCGGCGGTGGGCATGCCGCTGGCCTTCGCCATCGCCGTGCACAACATCCCCGAGGGCATCGCCATCGCGGTGCCGGTGCATTACGCCACCGGGCGCAAGTCCTATGCCTTCGCCGCCAGCCTGCTGTCCGGTCTGGCCGAGCCGATCGGCGCGCTGATCGGCTAAACA
>NZ_AQOK01000210.1:0-1370 GCF_000364645.1 Xanthomonas sp. SHU 308
GCGCTGGCGCGCGTCCTGTCCGAGGCGGTGTTCGGCGCGGTGTTCGGGCTGATCGCCGGGGTGATGGTGTTCCTGGCCCTGGACGAATTGCTGCCAGCCGCCAAGCGCTACGCGCAGGGGCACGAGACGGTATACGGCCTGGTCGCAGGCATGGCCACGCTGGCGCTCAGCCTGGTGCTGTTCCGCCTGTCCGCACCGGTCTGATGGCAGCGGCCGACGCCGGCTGAACGCGCGCTCGCTGGCCTGCGCGAGCGCGCCGCGCAGAAAGGTCGCAGACACCCAGGGCGGCGCATGCTGCGGCCACCTTCGCCCCGCTCGATGAGGTGTCGCATGGATCTCCGTCCCCTGCCCCCGGCCAGGCTGGCCCTGTTCACCGCACTGAGCGTGGTGGCGCTGGGCGCCTGCCAGCGGCAGGACACGCCCACTCCTGCGGCCCAGGCCGATGCGCCCGCCCCGGCCGCGGCACCCGCACCTGCCCCCTACGTGGCCCCGACCGCCGACCAGCTCTATCAACTGGTCGCGCCGATCGCGCTGTTCCCGGACAAGCTGCTGGCGCAGACCCTGGCCGCCTCGGTGTACCCGGACCAGGTGGTGTCCGCGCAGGATTGGCTGCGCAACAACCGCACTCTGTCCGCCACCGACCGCCTGCAGGCGGCCGCAGCGCAACCCTGGGACCCCAGCGTCAAGGCGCTGACCGCCTTCCCCGACGTGGTCGACCAGTTGGCCGGCAACGGCGACTGGACCCGCGCGCTGGGCGACGCCTACGCCCACGATCCCAACCAGGTGCTGGATGCGGTGCAGGTGATGCGCCAGCGCGCGCAGGCGCAGGGCCACCTGCGCAGCACCCCGCAGCAGCGCGTGCAGGTGGTGCAGCGCACCGTGGTGGAGCCGGCGCCGGCCTATGCCGACGCGGTGCCGCCGCCGACCCGCACCATCGTCATCGAACCGGCGCAGCCGGACGTGGTCTACGTGCCGCGTTACGACCCCGACGTGGTCTACGGCGCACCGGTCAACGTCTACCGCGAGTACCGCTATCGCCCGCCGCGCCCCTACTACGACACCGGCGACCTGGTCACCGCCGGCATCATTTCCTTCGGCGTCGGCGTGCTGGTCGGCGACGCGCTCGAACACCACCACCACAGCGTGTTCGGCTGGCTGGAACCGGCGCCGCCGTGGCACAGCTGGGGCTGGAACAACTGGGGAGTGAACTGGAACGCGCCGCCGTCGGTGCCCAACTACGTGGTCTACCGCAACAGCGTGTACGCGCCGCGCACCACCATCATCAACAATCACTACGACAACCGCAGCTACGTGCACAACGACTACCGCGGTGCGCCGCCGCCGGTCGCGCCGATGGGCGGTCCGGGCGG
>NZ_AQOK01000211.1:0-5311 GCF_000364645.1 Xanthomonas sp. SHU 308
GCCCCTCTCCCTCCGGGAGAGGGGTTGGGGTGAGGGTACGGACGCGAAGCGCATGCTGCATGTTGATTGCGCGAGGCTTCGCCCGCGCCCTCGTCTGTCTCTTCGGCGCACCGTGCTCGCAATACCTCTTGGAAGAGCGGCGTTGGTCATGGCATGCCGTTGCATTGGTTGGGGTGCATGCTCTGGCGAGCGGCTATGATGGGGACAGTTGCCACGGACCCGACCATGTTCCCCAGACTTCCGCCCGTCACCCAAGCGCTGCTGATCGGCAACGTCGTGGTGTTCCTGCTGCAGATGCTGTTCGGCATGGACACGTTTTCGCCCTTCATGTTGTGGCCGATCGGTGCGTTCGACGCGTTCTCGCCCGGGGAGAACTTCCAGCTTTGGCAGTTGCTGACCTACGGTTTCCTGCACGGCGACTTCATGCATCTGCTGTTCAACATGCTGGCGCTGTACATGTTCGGCGGGCCGCTGGAGCAGACCTGGGGCAACAAGCGCTTCCTGACCTACTACCTGGTCTGCGTGGTCGGTGCCGGCCTGTGCCAGTTGCTGGTCGGCTGGTGGATGCTCAGCAACGGCAGCGCGCCGTATCCGACCCTGGGCGCCTCCGGCGGCATCTTCGGCCTGCTGCTGGCCTTCGGGATGCTGTTCCCGAACCAGCGCGTGATGCTGCTGTTCCCGCCGATCCCGATGAAGGCGCGGACCTTCGTGATCGTGTTCGGTGCGCTGGAACTGCTGATGGGCTTCACCGGCTGGCAGCCGGGCGTGGCGCATTTCGCGCATCTGGGCGGCATGTTGTTCGGCTGGCTGATGATCCGCTACTGGCGCGGCCAGCCGCCGTTCGGCAAGCGCAAGCCGCCGCGTCCGCGCATCGTGCGCTGAGCGAAAACGCCTGCGGCTGCTGCGCGCCGCAAGCGCGGCGCCGGCGGCACGTTTTCCCGACCCCTGAACGCAAGACGGCGCGGTTGCCCGCGCCGTCTTGCTGTGTGTGCCTGGCCGGCGGCTAGCGCCGGCACCGGCTCACGGCCACAGGTGGATCTGTTCGGCCTCGCTGCGCACCATCGGCTGGCCGGGCTTGCAGGTGAAGGTCGCGGCGAAGGCGGGCAGGTTGGCCAGCGCGCCGTTGGTGCGCCAGCGGCCGGGCGCGTGCACGTCGGCGGTGACCCGCTGCACGGCTTCGTTCGGCGACAGTTGCTGCGCCCACAGGCCGGCCCAGGCCTTGTAGAACGCCTGCTTGCTTGCCTCGTTGGCGGTCGGTTGCGCGGCGCTGTAGGCCTGCCAGGCCAGTTCGACGCTGCCGATGTCGGTCAGGTCCTCGTCCTGAGTCAGCGGGCCGTTGACCTTGGCGCCCTTCACGCCCGGGAAGTCGTAGGCGCCGTACTGCGCGGCGGTACGGGCGGCCAGCGCGTTCCAGGCGCTCTTGTCTTCCGGGGTCCACCAGTTGCGCAACTGGCCCTGCGCGTCGACCTGGCTGCCCTTGCTGTCGATGGCGCCGATCAGCTCGTGCGCGACCATCGCGCCGTAGGCGCCGTACAGCGTCGCGGCGTCGCCGCCGGCCGCGTACACCGGCGGCTGCAGCACCGCGGCGGTGACGATCAGGCGGTTCTGGGCGATGTCGTAGGTCAGTGCGGGCTGCTGCGGCAGCACGTCCCAGCGGCGGTCGGCGTTGCCCTTGCCGATGCGCTTCATCTCCTCGCGGTGACGCCAGGTGGAGGCGATCAGCATGTTGCCGCCGAAGCTGCCGCGGCCCATCGGCTGCAGGGTGTAGTCGAGGTCGCGGCGCGGCGCGCCGACCTCGATCTTCAGTGCGGCCAGCTTGGCCTGCGCCTCGGTGCGCGCCGGCTCGCTCAGCCAGGTGCTGCGCTTGACCGCGGCGATCTGCGCGTCGCGCACCTGGTCGGCGATGGTCTCGGCTTGGCGGCGGGTGTCGGCCGACAGGTAGCGGGCCACGTACTCGCGGCCCAGCATCGGGCCGGCGGCGACGTTGATCGCGTCCAGCACCTGCGCCCAGCGCGGCGGCGGCGCGACCTGGCCCTGCAGCACGCGGCCGCGGAACTCGAAGCTGGCGTCGCGGAAGCTCTTGGACAGGTACGGCGCCATCGCATCGCCCACGCGCCAGCGCAGGTAGGCCTTCCACTGCTCGGGCTTGATGCTGACGATCATGCCGTCGAGCTGCTTGAACATGTCCGGGTCGGCCATCGACACCAGGTCGTCGTTGACGCCCTGCGCCTTGAGGAAGGCGTCGAGCTGCAGGTTGCGGTACTGCTTGTTCAACTCCTTGGTGGAGATCGGCGCGTAGTTGTTGAACGGGTTGTTGATGCCGGACAGCGACTTGGCGCTGCGCGCCAGCGCGGTCTCGATCTGCAGCACCGACTGGGCGTCGGCCTCGAGGCGGTCGGCCGGGGTGCCGGTCAGGGTCAGGATCTGCTTGACGTAGGTGCGGTAGCGGCCCATCAGCGCCATGGTGTCGGCGTCGGTGCGGGTGTAGAAGGCCGGGTCGGGCAGGCCCATGCCGCCCTGCATGAAGTAGCCGATGTGGCGGTCCAGCGCCTTCAGGTCGACGTCGGCGCCGAAGTTGAACGCGACCGGGATGCCGATCTGGTGCAGCGCGGCGATCGAGGCCGGCACGTCCTTGGCCTTCTTGATCGCATCGATGCGACCGAGCAGCGGCGCGATCGGGTTGGAGCCGTCCTTCTCCACGGCGGCCTCGTCCAGGCCGCTGGCCCAGAAGTCGCCCAGCGCCTTCTGCACCGCGTTCTGCGGCGACTGCATGGAGGCGTCGAGCAGGTCGCGCTGCTGTTGCTGGGTGCGCTCGGCCAGCTGGCCCAGCGCGGTGACCGCGCCGGTCTGCGGCACCGGGTTCTGCTTCAGCCAGTCGGCGTTGGCGTCGTCGTAGAAGTCGCTGCAGGCAGCGCTGATCGGCGGGGCCTTGGGCGCGGCGGCGCGCTTCTTCTTGGGCGCGGCATCGGCGGCGGAGGCGAGGGCGATCAGGCCGAGGGCGACGGCGAGGGCAAGCGGACGGGCATTGGGCATCGGGAACGCATCCGGTCAGGATTAAAGTCGGCGGAGTTTAACAAGCCGCGGTGTGCAACTGTGGCGATGATGCGCGTCCACGTCCCCACCGGATTCAGCGAGCGACGCCGGCAGGCACGGGCGCCGGTGGCCGGGCAGGGCGGTCGGCATCGCCACCGCCGTCGCAGGCCGACGCCCACGCAAAGAAAAGGCCCGGACAAGCCGGGCCTTTTCGCGGGACGGCAGTGACGCCGTCGCTTACCAGATCACCACGCGCTTGTCGCCGCTGCGCACCATCGGCGCGCCCGGCTTGCACTGGAACGCGGTGGCGAAGGCCTCCAGGTTCGACGGCGCGCCGATCGCGCGGAACTGCGCCGGGGCGTGCGGATCGGTGGTCAGACGCACCATCGCGTTCTGCGGGGTGTACTTGGTACGCCACACGGTGGCCCAGTTGATGAAGAAGTTCTGGTCGCGGCTCATGCCGCCGACCTTCGGGTCGTCCTTGCCCTCGGTGGCCTTCTTCATGGCGTCGTAGGCGGTGGTGATGCCGCCCAGGTCGGCGATGTTCTCGCCCAGGGTCAGCTTGCCGTTGACGTGCTTGCCGTCGACCTCGTAGCCGTCGAACTGCTGCACCAGCTTGCCGGTGAGCGCGGAGAACTTCTTGGCGTCGGCCGGGGTCCACCAGTTCTCGAAGTTGCCGGTCGGCCCGAAGCGCGCGCCCTGGTCGTCGTAACCGTGGGTCATCTCGTGGCCGATCACCGCGCCGATGCCGCCGTAGTTGAACGCGTCGTCGGCCTTGGGGTCGAAGAACGGCGGCTGCAGGATCGCCGCCGGGAACACGATCTCGTTCTGCAGCGGGTTGTAGTAGGCGTTGACCGTCTGCGGGGTCATGCCCCACTCGGTCTTGTCCACCGGCTTGCCGATCTTGCTGAGGTTGTACTTGTAGTTGAACGCGGTGGCGGCGCGCACGTTGTCCAGGTAGCTGTCGCGCTGGGTGCTCAGGCTGGCGTAGTCGCGCCACTTGTCCGGGTAGCCGATCTTCGGAGTGAAGGTCTTCCACTTGTCCAGGGCCTTGGCCTTGGTCTCGTCGCTCATCCAGGTCAGCTTCTCCAGGCGCGCCTTCAGCGCCTGGCTCAGGTTCTCGACCAGTTGCTGCATCTTGGCCTTGTCGTCGGCCGAGAAGGCGACCTTGACGTACATCTGGCCCATCGCCTCGCCGGCGCCTTCGTTGATGCTGCCGAGCACGCGCTTCCAGCGCGGCTTCATCTCGGCCTGGCCGTTTAGCTCCTTGCCGTAGAAGGCGAAGTTTTCCTGCGCGAAGGCGTCGCTCAGGTACGGCGAGGCGCTGTCCACGGTGTGGAAGCGCAGGTAGGCGCGCCACACCGACGGGTCGGTGTCGCCCAGCGCCTTGCTCACTTCCTGGTGGAAGGCCGGGATCGCCAGCGAGAACTTCTCCGGCACGGCCACGCCCTGCGACTCGAAGAACTTGGTCCAGGGGAAGTTGGGGGTCAGCTTGTCGGCCTCGGCCGGGGTGACCGGGTTGTAGGACAGCTCGGCGTCGCGCGAGAGCTGCTCGCTGGACTTGGACACCTTGGCCAGGCGCGTTTCCAGCGCCACCACGTCCTGCGCCTGCTTGGCCGCGTCGGCCGCCGGCACGCCGGCCAGTTCCAGCACCTTGGCCACATGCGCCTGGTAGGCCTTGAGCTTGTCCTGCTTGTCGGCGTCGAAGTAGTAGCTGCGGTCGGGCAGGCCGAGGCCGCCCTGCATGGCGTAGGCCATGTTCATCGCCGAATTCTTGAAGTCGGCCTCGGCGCCGAAGCCGAACAGGCCGTTCTCGCCCTTGGCCGCGCTCTGGCGCAGGTACTCGGCGATCGCCGGGCCGTCCTTGAGGCCGTCGATCGCGGCCAGGTCGGCCTTCAGCGGCGCGATGCCCTGGGCGTTGATCTTGGCGTCGTCCATGCCCGAGGACCAGAAGTCGCCGACGATCTTCTCCACGCCCTGCGGGTTGGCCGCGGCGGCGGCCTGTTCGGCCAGCTGGTGCTGCGCCGCGACCGAGCGCTCGTCCAGGATCGAGAACGCGCCCCAGCTGCTGCGGTCCTTGGGGATCTCGTTGGCGGCCAGCCACTTGCCGTTGACGTAGCCGTTGAAGTCGTCGCAGGCGTTCTTGCTGGCGTCCAGGTCGTCGACGTTGAAGGCGTTGTAGGCCGGCAGCTTGCTGGTGTCGAGCTTGAGGTCGGTCGACGCCGCGGCCGGGGCGGCGGCCGGCGCGGACTTGGCGGCGTCGGCGGCGGGCGCGGCA
>NZ_AQOK01000212.1:0-6839 GCF_000364645.1 Xanthomonas sp. SHU 308
CGCTGGCGTTGTCGCCGATCTGCAGGGCCTGCGCCTGGGCGCTGGTGGGCAGGACGCCGGCACCCAGCGCCAGCGCGATCGCGCCGGCCAGGGCCAGGCCGTGTGCGCGTGCGGCGCGGCGGTCGCGGACGACGGCCCCGCGCGCATCGCCGCTGGCCAGTTCCGATGCCACGACCCACATCCCCAGTGCGTTGTTCCAGACCTTGCGATAAATCCGATTCATCGACGACTGCTCCTCAATTCGGCTGGTTTTTGGTCAAAAAGCCACCCTCGCCCGGCGTTCCGGCCGGCCGACCCCCTGTCGGTTTTTGGGTGCCGCACGTCCCTTAGCGGGACGCGAGAGGCTCACGCCTGTCGCTGCTCGGAGCTGTAGATGAACCGAGGTGGAATGCGGAACTGACCCGAGTGTTAACTCGGCCTCTCGAGTACGTCAAGTTTTTGACTTAATACGACACGCGCCGTGACACAGACCGCGAATTCAGCCAGATTTCGTTAAATTTTCGATAAATATCAATGAAAACAACCAACTCGCGCCAATTTTTCGGCACATACCTTGCCAGCCTTGACACACCGCGCTTCGGGCGATTTCGTTTCCTGTCAAGGACTTGACGCAACCGGGTGGTAGAGGCGCAAAAGCGCGCCCAGGCATGCCGGGTGACGGCTCCAGACGGCTGCGCATGGCGCCGACTGCGCGAAATGGGGCGAGCGGTCGCGCGGCGGAGCGACCTTGTGCCGGACGACGGGCGGGTGCTGCCGGGCTGTCGCTACACGGCGAAGAGCACCACGCGCGGGAGGACGCACCATTCGCTTGCACGCCGCGGCGGATGGCGCAGGCACACGCACGCTGCAGCGATGACGGCACCGCGCAAGGCGCACCGCACCGCGATGTCTCGTAGAAGCGGCTTCAGCCGCGACCGCGCACGGTCAGCTCATGCGCAGGCGGGATGCGCCGAGGAAACCCACTCGACACACGGGAAATCGACGGCATCGGCCGTCAAACCGCCAGTTCGGCCGGCCTGGATGCGGTCCTGCGTCGGGACTGCAGTCCCTCCCACATGGGACACTGCGACCCGCGATTCGGCGCATGCGCCACGCCACCAATCACGGCAGTGCATTGTGCATCCCACAGCGATGGCAGCGCGGCACAGACCCGAGCAACGTAGCCGGCAGCGCCGGCCCGCACATCGCGGCAGCAGGCGCTGCCGACGGCGCCCTGGCAAGAGCCAGCGCCAGCACGCGATCAGGTCGCAGAACACGTCGCCGTCGGCAGCCCACCAGACAGGCGCGCCGCCATCGCGGCGAGCGCGCCGGGGGCGGGCTTCAGCCCACCCACACCCGCGCATTGCGGAACATGCGCAGCCATGGCGCCTCGTCCGGCCACTCGGCCGGATGCCAGCTGAGGTTGAGCGAGCGCAGGGTGCGTTCCGGATGCGGCATCAGGATGGTCACCCGGCCGTCGTCGCTGGTCAGGCCGGTGATGCCGTCGGGCGAGCCGTTCGGGTTCAGCGGGTACTGCGTGGCGACGGCGCCATGGCCATCGACGAAGCGCAGCGCCACGCGCGCGGCGGCCTGGTCCACGGCAGTGTCGAACTCGGCGCGGCCTTCACCATGTGCCACCGCCACCGGGATCCGCGAGCCGGCCATGCCGCGCAGGAAGATCGACGGCGATTCCACCACTTCCAGCAGGCTGGTGCGCGCCTCGAACTGCTCGCTGCGGTTGCGCAGGAAGCGCGGCCAGTGCTCGGCACCGGGGATGATGTCCTTGAGCTGGCTGAGCATCTGGCAGCCGTTGCACACGCCGAGGGCGAAGGTATCCGGACGCGCGAAGAACGCGGCGAAGGCATCGCGCAGCGCCGGCCGCTCGAGGATCGAGGTGGCCCAGCCGCGGCCGGCACCGAGCACGTCGCCGTAGCTGAAGCCGCCGCAGGCGGCCAGGCCCACGAAGTCGGCCAGGTCGACGCGGCCGGCGATGAGGTCGCTCATGTGCACGTCGAAGGCGCGGAAGCCGGCGCGCTCGAACGCATTGGCCATCTCGATCTGGCCGTTGACGCCCTGCTCGCGCAGGATCGCCACCTTCGGCCGCTGGCCGCTGGCAACGAACGGCGCGGCGACGTCCTCGGCCGGGTCGAAGGCCAGTTTCGGCTTCAGCCCGGGCGCGGCGAAATCGCGCGCCAGCGCGCGCTCCTCGGCGGCGCTGTCGGGGTTGTCGCGCAGCGTCTGCATGGCGTGGGTCACCGACCACCAGGCATCGAACAACTCGTCCCAACGCCATTCGGCCAGGGTCTTGCCGCCCAGGCCCACGCGCACCGCCGCAGCGGTGCTGGGGCGGGCGATACGCTGCGCACACTCGGTCAGCGCATGGCGCTCGACCAGGTCGGCGAACGCCGCGCGGTCTTCGCGCGCGACCTGCACCACCGCGCCCAGTTCCTCGTTGAACAGGCTGCGGAACGGATCGTCGCCCCAGGCATCGAGGGTGATGTCCAGGCCCTGCCGCGAGGCGAACGCCATTTCGCACAGCGCGGCGAACGCGCCGCCGTCGCTGCGGTCGTGATACGCCAACAGCAGGCCGGCCTCGCGCGCATCGCGGATCAGCTCGAAGAACGCACGCAGCCGCTGCGGATCGTCCAGGTCCGGCACCGCGCCGCCGAACGCCGGCAGCGCACCGTCGCCATGCACCTGCGCCAGCACCGAACCGCCCAGGCGCTGCTTGCCGCCGCCCAGCCCGATCAACCACAACTCGCTCTCGGCCTCGCGCGCCAGCAACGGCGTCAACTGCGCCCGCGCATCGGCGACCGGCGCGAACGCGGAGACGATGAGGGAGACGGGCGAGACGCTTTTGTGCGTCTCGCCGGGACTGGAGAATGGGGAATCGGGAATCGGAGAAGCGGCGGCATCCGTGACGGACGCATCGCGCTGTTCCCCATTCCCGATTCCCGATTCCCGATTCACGGCGGTCACCGCCCACTGCGCCTGCATCGACAGCGAGTCCTTGCCCACCGGGATGCTCAGGTCCAGCTGCGGGCACAGTTCCATGCCCACCGCCTTGACCGCGGCGTACAGGCGCGCGTCCTCACCGTCATGGTTGGCCGCGGCCATCCAGTTCGCCGACAGCTTGACCTGGTCCAGCGCCTGCACCGGCGCCGCGCACAGGTTGGTGATCGCCTCGCCCACCGCCATCCGCGCCGCCGCGGCGGCGTCGAGCAGGGCCAGCGGGGTGCGCTCGCCGATCGCCATCGCTTCGCCGGCGTGGGTGTCGAAGCCGGCCAGGGTGATCGCGCAATCGGCCAGCGGCAGCTGCCAGGGGCCGATCATCTGCTCGCGCGCGGTCAGGCCGCCGACGCTGCGATCGCCGATGGTGACCAGGAAGCTCTTCGCCGCCACGGTCGGATGGGCCAGCACGCGCAGCCCGGCCTCGCGCAGGTCCAGCGCCTCGGTGTCCAGCTCCGGCCAGCGCGGCGCCGGCGGCTGCCGGGTGTCGCGATGCATCTTCGGCGGCTTGCCGAAGAGCACGTCCATGGGCAGATCAATTGGATGCTGGGAATGGGGAGTGGGGAATGGGGAATGGGCAACAGCGGAGCCTGCCTGTTTTTCACCATTCCCGATTCCCGATTCTCCATTCCCACCGCCGAGCACCCCGTACCCCACGACGAGCCGTTCCTCGGCGGTCGCCACGCCCACGGCGGCAAACGGGCAGCGCTCGCGTTCGCAGATCGCGGCGAATTCGGCCAGGCGCGCCTGCGGCACGCCGAGCACGTAGCGCTCCTGCGATTCGTTGCACCACAGCTGCATCGGCGACAGCGACGGGTCGTCGCTGGGCACGCGGTCCAGGTCGATGAGGCCGCCTACGTTGGAATCGTGCAGCAGTTCGGGAATGGCGTTGGACAGGCCGCCGGCGCCGACGTCGTGGAACCAGCGGATCGGGTTGTCCGCGCCCAGCGCCACGCAGCGGTCGATGACCTCCTGCACGCGCCGCTCCATCTCCGGGTTGTCGCGCTGCACGCTGGCGAAATCCAGGTCCTCGGCGCTGTCGCCGGAGGCCACCGAACTGGCCGCGCCGCCGCCCAGGCCGATCAGCATCGCCGGGCCGCCGAGCACGATCACCGCATCGCCGGGCTGCAGCGGGATCTTCTCCACCTGCACGCGATCGATCGCGCCCAGGCCGCCGGCCAGCATGATCGGCTTGTCGTACGCGCGGGTCAGGTCCTGTGTCTCCGGCAGCTCGAAGCTGCGGAAATAGCCGAGCAGGTTGGGCCGGCCGAATTCGTTGTTGAACGCGGCGCCGCCGAGCGGGCCGTCCAGCATGATCTCCAGCGCCGGGGCCATGCGCGGGTTGAGCGGACGCGCGCCCTCCCACGGCTGCGGCAGGCTGGGAATGCGCAGGTGCGAGACGCTGAAGCCGGTCAGGCCGGCCTTGGGCTTGCCGCCACGGCCGGTGGCGCCCTCGTCGCGGATCTCGCCGCCGGCACCGGTGGAGGCGCCCGGGAACGGCGCGATCGCGGTCGGGTGGTTGTGGGTCTCGACCTTGATGCAGAACGCCGACGGCGTCACTGCCTCGCTGCGGTACTCGCCGCTGGCCGGATCCGGGCGATAGCGCGCAGCCGGATGGCCTTCCACCACCGCCGCGTTGTCGCTGTACGCGCTGAGCGTGTGCTGCGGGGTCTGCTGGTGGGTGTGCTTGATCATCCGGAACAGCGAGCGGTCCTGCTCCTTGCCGTCGATGGTCCAGCTGGCGTTGAAGATCTTGTGCCGGCAGTGCTCGGAATTGGCCTGCGCGAACATCATCAGTTCCACGTCGGCCGGATCGCGGCCGAGTTCGCCGAAGCGCTGCCGCAGGTAATCGATCTCGTCCTGGGCCAGGGCCAGGCCCAGGCGCGCGTTGGCCGCTTCCAGCTGGTCCAGCGGGATGCGCTCGACCTCGCCGCGCGCCGGCGCCTGGAACAGCGCCTGCGCCTGCGCGGCATCGTCCAGCAGCGACTGCGTCATCGGATCGTGCAGCAGCTTGGCCAGCGCGGCCTGGTCGGCCGGCGCCTGCGGCCAGCCGGTCAGGTCCAGGCGGGTACCGCGCTCGACCCGGCGGATCGCCAGCCCGGCACCGCGGACCAGTTCGGTGGCCTTGCTCGACCACGGCGAGCGCGTGCCCAGCCGCGGCACCACGTAGCGCGAGCAGGTACCCGCCTCCGCCGGCACCGGTGCGTCCTGCGCCTGCAGGATGCGGCGGGCCGCGACCAGGTCCAGTTGCCCGGCGTCGTCGCCGTCGAGGAAGTACACGTGCCACGCGCCGACGATGCGCACGCCGGGAACGAGGGACTGCAGGCGGGTTTCGAGCCGAGCGCGACGGAACGGCGAAAGGGCGGAAGCGCCCTCGAGGACGATCATGTCCGGGGAACCGTGTGAGGAAACGGGCTGGCTATTGTAGCGGAGAGCTGGGAATGGGGATTCGGGAATGGGGAATCGGCACAGCCGGCCGCCGAGCGGGGTCGGCGCCAGCGGACGTGCTAGAGGTGGTTGGGCGACAGCGGACGCGGCGCTCCAGCAGCAAAACGCAGGACGGCAACAGCGGTGGCGCAAAGGCCGCACCGCCGACCAAGGGGGAGAGACGGGCGTTCAGCGGCCGTGGCCGCGGGAACGAGCGCAGTCGCGCCCACTCCCGATTCCCGTTTCCCCATTCCCGGCCGCTCAGCGGCTTCCGCCCGCCTTGGTCGCTTCCGCCGCGCGCTTGTCCAGCGCTTCGCGCATCTTGGCCGGGGGCAGGTAGCCGCCGATCTGGGTGCCGTCCGGGGCGAAGATCGCCGGGGTGCCGTTGACGCCCAGGCGCTGGCCCAGGTTGTACTGCATGGTCACCGGGTTCTTGCAGTTGGTCGCGCTCGGCACCTTGCCGTTGGCCTTGGCATCGGTCAGCGCCTGTTTCTTGTCCGCCGCGCACCACACCGCGACCATGTCCTTGTAGTCCTGGCTGCCCAGGCCCATGCGCGGATATGCCAGGTACTCCACGGCGATGCCCTGCTTGTTGAGCTCGCCGATCTCGCTGTGCAGCTTGCGGCAGTAGCCGCATTCGATATCGGTGAACACGCTGATGGTGTACTTGGGATTGGCCGGGGCGAACACGATGCGGTCGGCACGCGGCGCCGACTCCAGCAGCTTGCGGCGGTAGCTCAGCAGGCCTTCGCTGGAGGCGAACTGCTTTTCCTGGATGTCGAACGGCTGCGCCTGGAACAGGTAGCGGCCGTCGTCGGAGACGTACAGCACCTGCCCGCCGACCACCACTTCGCGAAAGCCGGGGAACGGCGCGGCGCCGATGTAGTCGGGCTTGAAGTTGGGATCGAGCTGCAGCAGCGCCGAGCGTACGCGCTGCTCGCCCGGTGCGCCGGCAGGAGCGGCGGCGGCCGGCTTGGCAGCGGCAGCGCCGCCGGTGGGCGAAGCCGGCTGTGCGCAGGCGGAAAGAGAAGTGGCGCACAGCAGCGCAAAAAGAGCAAAACGGAGCATTGGCTATCCATGAGGGCTGCGAACCGGCTGGATTGTCGCATACCCCCTTGTCCGCTCGATGTAGACAGGCTGAGCGGGGGGCACGCCGTCGCAGCAAGGGCGCGGATCAGTATTTCGCGTGCTCCGGATAGCCGCCCGCACCCGCCGGATCGCGCAGCGCCAGTGGCAGCGACCAGCGCAGCAGACCGCCATCGGTCAAGGCCCAGAGCGTGGCGCCGTCCCACGAAAACGCCAGTGTGTTCAGCGAACCGCGCGCCGGCGAGGCCAAGCGCAGCGGTGTCTGCGCGGCGGCGATCTGCCA
Organism: Xanthomonas sp. SHU 308; assembly: GCF_000364645.1. Lineage (NCBI taxonomy): Bacteria > Pseudomonadati > Pseudomonadota > Gammaproteobacteria > Lysobacterales > Lysobacteraceae > Xanthomonas > Xanthomonas sp. SHU 308. The sequence continues at coordinate 6,785 of NZ_AQOK01000212.1, forward strand.
CAGCGCCAGCTGCGGCCCGGCCGCGGCGGGGGCGTCGCTGCCCAGCGCCAGCAGC
>NZ_AQOK01000213.1:0-4720 GCF_000364645.1 Xanthomonas sp. SHU 308
GCCGCCGGCCAGGCCAGGTGCGGCGGCAGGTCGGAGCCGAGCAGCGACAGCGGCGCCAGCGCGCCGAGCAGGGTCAGCGCGGCCAGCAGCCAGCGCGACGGGCGCCAGTCAAGCCGGCATGGCGCGGATGGAAGCGATGAGATCGGCGGCGCGCGCATCGGGACAGGCCTCGTAGCCCATGAACCATCGCCACAACTTATCGTCCTCGCAATCGAGCAGGTATAGGAAAACCCCGCGCTCGTCCTCGGAAGCTTCCCCCCAGCGCCGGTCCAGGTAGCGGCCGAACAACTGGTCCAGTTCGCGCATGCCGCGCCGGCAGCGCCAGCGCAGCTTCTTCAGTTCGGTGCTCTCGTCCATCGCATGCGCCCTTGCCTGGGGGCGGCGCCGCACGGCAGCCGCCGAAAACGAACGCGGCACCGAACCCGAAAGCCGGTGCCGCGCGGTCGGCGGGCAGGCCCGCCGTATGGAACGTGTGCCGCTGCGATCAGGCGCGGCGCGCCATCATCAGCTTCTTGATCTCGGCGATCGCCAGCGCCGGGTTCAGCCCCTTCGGGCAGGTCCGCGCGCAGTTCATGATGGTGTGGCAGCGGTACAGCTTGAACGGATCTTCCAGATCGTCCAGGCGCGCACCGGTGTCCTCGTCGCGCGAGTCGATGATCCAGCGGTAGGCCTGCAGCAGGATCGCCGGGCCCAGGTAACGCTCGCCGTTCCACCAGTAGCTCGGGCAGCTGGTCGAGCAGCAGGCGCACAGGATGCACTCGTACAGGCCGTCGAGCTTCTTGCGGTCCTCCGGCGACTGCAGCCGCTCACGGTCCGGCGGCGGCGGGGTCTGGGTACGGATCCACGGCTTGATCGAGGCGTACTGCGCGTAGAAGTGGGTCAGGTCCGGCACCAGATCCTTGACCACGCTCATGTGCGGCAGCGGGTAGATCGGCACTTCCTTCTTGCCGCAGTCGGCGATCGCCTTGGTGCAGGCCAGCGTGTTGGTGCCGTCGATGTTCATCGCGCACGAACCGCAGATGCCCTCGCGGCACGAGCGGCGGAAGGTCAGGGTCGGGTCGATCTCGTTCTTGATCTTGATCAGCGCGTCCAGAACCATCGGGCCGCACGCGTCCAGGTCCACCTCGTAGGTGTCGGTCCGCGGGTTGCTGTCGTCGTCCGGATTCCACCGGTAGACCTTGAAGGTCCGCACGTTCTTCGCGCCCTTGGCGGGAAAGTGCTTGCCCTTGCCGATCTTGGAATTCTTGGGGAGGGTGAACTCTGCCATGGCTTTAAAATCCGGGATTGGGGATTGGGGAATGGGGAATGGGAAGCGGGAGCGAAGAGCGCATGCGCTGTTCTCGATTCCCGATTCCCTACTCCCGTTTCCCGGCTGTGGTCAGTAAACGCGCGGCTTCGGCGGCACCACGTCCACGTCCTTGCTGAGCGTGTACATGTGCACCGGGCGGTAGTCGAAGCTGCACTGGCCCTTGTCGTCGACGGTGACCAGCGTGTGCTTCTGCCAGTTGACGTCGTCGCGGTCGGGGAAATCCTCGTGGGCGTGCGCGCCGCGGCTTTCCTTGCGCTGTTCGGCCGAGTTGATCGTCGCCACCGCGTTGAGCAGCAGGTTGTTCAGCTCGTAGGTCTCGATCAGGTCGGAATTCCACACCAGCGAGCGGTCGGACACCTTGACGTCCTCGAAGCTGGCGAAGATGTCGGCCATCTTGTCCACGCCTTCCTTCAGCGTCTTGCTGGTGCGGAACACCGCCGCGTCGGACTGCATGGTGCGCTGCATCTTGTCGCGGATCACCGAGGTCGGGGTGCTACCGTTGGCGTTGCGCAGCTTGTCCAGCAGGCCCAGCGCCTTGTCGCAGGCGTCGCCCGGCAGGCCCTTGTGCGGGGCGCCGGTCTTGATCGTCTCGGCGCAGCGGTTGGCCACCGCGCGGCCGAACACCACCAGGTCCAGCAGCGAGTTGGAGCCCAGGCGGTTGGCGCCGTGCACCGACACGCAGGCGGCCTCGCCGATGGCGTACAGGCCCGGCACCACCGCATCGGGGTTGTCGCCGTCCTTGCGCACCACTTCGCCGTGGTAGTTGGTCGGGATGCCGCCCATGTTGTAGTGGACGGTCGGGATCACCGGGATCGGCTGCTTGTGCACGTCGACACCGGCGAAGATGCGCGCGCTCTCGGCGATGCCGGGCAGCTTCTCGTCGATCACGCCCGGGCCGAGGTGGGTCAGGTCGAGCAGGATGTGGTCCTTGTGCTCGCCGACGCCGCGGCCTTCGCGGATCTCGATGGTCATCGAACGCGACACCACGTCGCGCGAGGCCAGATCCTTGTAGTGCGGCGCGTAGCGCTCCATGAAGCGCTCGCCGCTGCTGTTGCGCAGGATGCCGCCTTCGCCGCGCACGCCTTCGGTGATCAGGCAGCCGGCGCCGTAGATGCCGGTCGGGTGGAACTGCACGAACTCCATGTCCTGCATCGGCAGGCCGGCGCGCATCACCAGGCCGCCGCCGTCGCCGGTGCAGGTGTGCGCCGAGGTGGCGCTGAAGTAGGCGCGGCCGTAGCCGCCGGTGGCCAGCACCACGCCGTGGGCGCGGAACAGGTGCAGCGAGCCTTCGGCCATGTCCAGGGCGAGCACGCCGCGGCAGGCGCCTTCCTCGTCGAAGATCAGGTCGAGCGCGAAGTACTCGATCATGAAGCGCGCGTTGTGCGCCAGCGACTGCTGGTACAGCGTGTGCAGCATGGCGTGGCCGGTGCGGTCGGCGGCGGCGCAGGTGCGCTGCGCGGACGGGCCTTCGCCGTACTTGGTGGTCATGCCGCCGAACGGACGCTGGTAGATCTTGCCGTCCTCGGTGCGGCTGAACGGCACGCCGTAGTGCTCCAGCTCGATGATCGCCGGGATCGCCTCGCGGCACATGTATTCGATGGCGTCCTGATCGCCCAGCCAGTCCGAGCCCTTGATGGTGTCGTAGAAGTGGTAGCGCCAGTCGTCCTCGCCCATGTTGCCGAGCGCGGCGGAGATGCCGCCCTGCGCGGCCACGGTGTGCGAACGGGTCGGGAAGACCTTGGTCAGGCAGACGGTCTGCAGGCCCTTCTGGGCCAGACCGAAGGTGGCGCGCAGGCCGGCGCCGCCGGCGCCGACCACGACCATGTCGTACTTGTGTTCGGTGATCTTGTAAGCGGACATCGAAATGTGGTTCCTAGAGGGGGCGCCGATGGATCAGGCGATGCCCAGCGCGATGCGCGCCACGGCGAAGATGCTGACGATGGCGCCGAGCACGGCGACGAAGCGCACGATGGTCTGCGCGGCCAAGGCCAGCAGCGAGGTGTGCACGTAGTCTTCCAGCACCACCTGCATGCCAAGCTGGGCGTGCCAGAACGCGGCGATCAGGAAGCCGACAAGCAGGATCGCGTTCCACGGCTTGGCCACGGCCTCGGTGGCGGCGACGTAGTCCGAACCGAGCAGGCTCAGCACGAAGATCAGGAACCAGATCGACAGCGGCACCAGGGCGGTGGCGGTCAGGCGCTGCAGCACGAAGTGCTCGGTGCCGGTCTTGGCCGCGCCCAGGCCGCGGACATTCTTCAACGGGGTGCGATAGCGGCTCATGCGGTGGCTCCCAGCAGCACGTAGGCCCACACCGCGGCGGTCAGCACGAAGCTGAGCACGACCGACAGCCAGCCGATGGTGACGAAGGCGCGGACCGCGTAGCCCTGGCCGAAATCCTGCAGGATGTGGCGCAGGCCGCCGAACAGGTGGAAAGCGAAGCACCAGGTCCAGCCGAACAGGAACACCTGGCCGTACCAGGCGCCGGCGATGTCGCGGAAGCAGTTCCAGGAGGCGGGGCCGAGCATCAGCGCCAACAGGCCGGCGGCGATGATCAGGGCACCGATCGACAGCACGATGCCGGTGGCTCGATTCAGGATCGAGGTCACCATCTGGATCTGCCAGCGATAGACCTGCAGATGCGGGGAAAGGGGACGTTCGCGCGTAGCCATTCGCTGGGCTCGTTGTCTCGGCTGGGCGGCGTGCTTAAGGCCGCGTTGGCTCAAAGCTGCTCAAAAATCGATGCAGCGTCCGTTTTTCTCCCAGTCGCCGTAGCGCGTCGGCTCGAGGCCGCCGCGCCCGCCGATCTCCCGCGGCGCAGGCTCGGTCTGCGGAGGGGTGTCCTCGGCGGGCCGCTGCGTTTCGGGATCGGACTCGGGTGTGGGGGTTGGTTGGCCTATCATGCGGGTCTCACAACTCGTCAATTTTAGTCCTCCCCTCTCGTGCCTGACAACCTGAATCTGGAATCCGGCGGTTTTTCCGCCTTGCCACACCTGCAATACGTCGCATTGCGCGGTCCGGATGCAGCGGCCTTCGCCCATGCGCAATTCGCCAACGACGTGCAGGCGCTGGCGGTGGGCCAGTGGCAGTGGAACGCCTGGCTCACCGCCAAGGGCCGGGTGATCGCGGTGTTCGCGCTGCTGCGCCAGGCCGACGACGCCTTGCTGATGCTGCTGGCCGACGGCGGCGCCGAGGAACTGGCAACGGCACTGGGCCGCTTCGTGTTCCGGCGCAAACTGCGCGTGTCGGTCGAGGACACGCTTGTTGCTTTCGGTCGCCTGAGCCTACCCGAGCAGGCCCGCGGCGCGACGTCAGCGCACGATGAGGCTGGCGTGATCGAACTGGACATGGGCGGCGACGGCCTGCCGCGCACCCTGCGCCTGGTGCCGGCGCCGGCCGCGGATGCGCCGGCCA
>NZ_AQOK01000214.1:0-7693 GCF_000364645.1 Xanthomonas sp. SHU 308
CCCGTCAAAATAAGCTTGATGGGGGACTCCAAGGCGATAAAACTATTTCTGGCGATGTTGCGGGATGCTTGTGGCCTCATATATAGAAATACCACAACACATGGCAGGCTAGTACAAGCCATGGAGACCCAAAAATTAGCTCAACAGCTGGGAATCAACGATCCAAGGACACTCGCTGAGCTTGCCAGAGCCACAACTAAGGCAGCATCAGTTTATGGCAGAAGCTCCGCTGAGCGAAACTCGAAGCTAATCATTGACGGAGAGGAAGTAGAGAAAAAAAAATCCCTCTCGCAGGCATTGCTCGATTACGAAAAAAATAAGCCAATAGATAATCAGTAATACAGAGATAAACAAGAGTGGAGCACGAGTATCCAGGGGTAAATCTAGGCTTTAAGTATGCGAGCTTGAGTTAGGCTATGAACGATAAAAATGTACTCCTCCTATTTCTATCTTGGCTGCTAAGAGCCCACATTATGAAAAATATTTTTAGTATTTTTAGTGAAAATAACCTTAATCATTTTATAAAAATAATTGAACGCTGGGCACTAGCAACAGGCATCATCGCCGCGGGAGGCGCCCTTGCTTATCTGCCTGTAATCGGAAAAGCAAGATTTCTGGGCACATGGCTTGTCACGCCAGTATTAGCCGTCGGACTAACACTCTTCATTATTTCCACAATACAGTTTTTGCGACCGCTGATACACAATCCTCGCGGATTTTGGAGATGGGCTGGCGCATTTACTATTGTGGGAGTTCTTGGGTGTAGTGCATACATTGCAGCCATTGCCGCGGCCGAATGGGCCGACAATCAGCGACGAATATCACTTTGCAGTACCGATAAGTACAAAGACGAACCTGCTTGTACCGCAGTCAAAGCACGGAAGTAATAGCTACATCAATAAACAGCAATCCAAGGCGGAGTGCTATTTGCGAGCGCACTCTTGCCATCACAGCACGGCCGTGATTCTCGCAGTTTAGCGGCGACACGGCCAACAAAAAGCCTCTTGCGATGCTATCGAGTCGCGACTATGGCGAGCGGCGCAGGTGTCCGCCCGCTCGCCCGGGTTGGGTCGACTAACCAAAAACAGCTAGAGCTACGACCCAAAAAGTACGATGAAGTGTACTTGCCCCCTCATTTTCCAATCGTTCTTCTTCCTAAATGATAATCGTGCTGATCGGTACTGCCGACTCTAGCAGTTGCGCACGCCGTCAATAGTCGGCAGATAACAGGAATTAGCGATTTGGGAGAACTGGCACATCACCTCTAGAGGTTCATCTCAAGCCGTTTGCGACGCTTATAACTGCTACGTTAGTTACCGTTTACTAGAACCGCTTAGCCACCCCCGCAATCTGCGCTGGAGTTTCTGCCCGCTCCGTAGAGTCCCCGTTTCTCCAATAAACCTGCTCATCACAAAATGATATCTGTCCCTGAGGCGGCACGGAAATGACAATTACACCAAGACCATAGTAATTATTAAAATCAAAGCCAGAAAGAACCGATGACTTCAAAGGCTCAGACAGCTTCGAATTCTTAACCGCGTCGCGCCATTTTGAGTAATATTCTTCCATTGACCATCCTAGGTGCTTGGCCTCTCTACCAACACCCACTACAAATCGCTTACCTACTTTAATTGGCGCGATCTTGTCTAGCTTTTCCACTTGCTTAGCATCAGCCTCTTTATCAGTAATTCCTATAAGAATCGTACCCGATCGATCCTTACCGTTATTCGCGATGGCGCAGATTGTACGGATAACCTTGTCGACGACATCCTTATCAATAGATCGCCCCTTTGGTGCAAGCGTAAGCATTCCCTGCTTAAGCTCGTAAGAGGGGGTCTCCAATTCTGAACGTCGAATTGTTGCGTCGATATCAGCTATGGCGTGATTTCCGTAGATCTTTTTAGACACAGAAGGATCTTTCACGAAAGATCCCGCCAGGAGACCTTTAATAGTATCGATATTTTTGCGACGTTCCTCTGGAGATGTAGCCTTTCGCGAGGTCTCAATCCGCTCATACAAATTAGTAATAGCTTTTAGAGCAGACGCATAGTCAGACAATTTCATTTTGTCTTTAACCACCAACTCATGAATTGCGATCAGGAGTGCCGCAAACATGGCGGGGAAAGAGTTGGTGTTTCGCTTGCTAAAAAGAATGTCCCTGAGCTTTACATCACCACCAGCGGTACATATCGCCAATACCTCGTCTATGCAATATTTAAGTTCTTGCGCGAACCTGTCCTCGCCATAAACTTCAAGCGCATTTTCGATTCGCTCAGCTTCCTCGCTATTAGTTTCGTAAATTTCATCCAGTGCGTCCTTCGACCGCTCAATTAACTGACCACCGACAATGCATGCCGCTATGTCAGCTATACACTGCTCATCCAAGCTATCGCGCAGCTCAGTTGAACGAAGAACCCCTTGCTTAACCCAAAAAACTTCGTCGGCCTGAACCTCATAGCCATGCTTAGTCATCGGCAAATCAATGCTAATGGAAGGCATCTTGCTAAGATTTATGATCGCAGCGGACTCGTCGCCCCTTATAGTGCAAGCGATATTACGCACCAAGTTCGAGAACGAATTTTGGACGCCAGCCTGTCGACGCTCCTGATCACTAAGACGATGGCCATATGTGTTTATTCGCCCAAAGACATCATTAATTTCATCTTCTGTCGCCCCCCTCATTACTGAAAGAGCAAGGATGTAATCCAATATAACCCCAACTTCTTGTTGAGATATTTTTGCCAGAGATTTATTTACTTCAAACTTACCATTATCTGAGGCAGCCTTCGCAGTCGGGAAGTGTTTAACATCAAAGTACCTGCCGTCCAAGGTAGGAAATGATGTTTCAATAAATGAAAAAATAGCGTGCAATCTTTGCAACCCATCGATTATCTCAAAAGTTCCGATCGCGCCTTCTCGCTCGGCAACGAGCACCGCTGGTATAGGGTACTTCTTCAGAATCGACTCAATCAGGCGTTGCTTCTCCTCAAGAGTCCATACTAATTTTCGCTGATACCGACGATTGACTATTAGCTTGTCATTGGAAAACCAACCATATGCGGACTGAATTGATGTTGGTTGAGAGGCGAGGTCAGCCATTTTGAGATCCTTTCGTTCGATTTTTATCGTAAAAAAAGCCTGCTAGTGGCAGGCTTTTTAAATTTACAAGCGGCTCATCTTAAACCCCAACCGGATTAGCCTTCTCAGGATCAATCTTGTACTGCTTGATCGCCCTGGCCACATCCTTCCCGGTCATCTTCCCCTCCTTCGCCAACGCCGCAATGGCGGCATGCGCGATGTAGTACCGATCGACCTCGAAGAACCGACGCAGGTTGGCGCGCGTATCCGAGCGACCGAAGCCATCGGTGCCCAGCACGGTGTAGTGCATCGGCACGAAGGCGCGGATCTGGTCGGCGAAGGCGCGCACGTAGTCGGTGGCGGCGATGGCCGGGCCCTGGCGGCCTTCCAGCAGCTGGGTGACGAACGGCTTGCGCTGTTCGCCTTCCGGGTGCAGGCGGTTCCAGCGCTCGGCGTCGAAGCCGTCGCGGCGCAGTTCGTTGAAGCTGGGGCAGGACCAGATGTCGGCGGTGACGCCGAAGTCCTTGTCCAGCAGCTCGGCGGCGGCGATGGCTTCGCGCAGGATGGTGCCCGAGCCCAGCAGCTGCACGCGCAGTTCGCCCTTCTTGGGCTTGCCGGCGTCCTTGAGCAGGTACATGCCCTTGATGATGCCGTCTTCCGCGCCCGCCGGCATTTCCGGGTGGGCGTAGTTTTCGTTCATCAGGGTGATGTAGTAGTACTCGTCCACCTGCTCCTGCATCATCCGCTGGATGCCGTACTGCATGACCACGGTGACTTCGTAGCCGAAGGTGGGGTCGTAGCTGCGCACGTTGGGGATGGAGCCGGCGATGACCTGGCTGAAGCCGTCTTCGTGCTGCAGGCCTTCACCATTGAGCGTGGTGCGGCCGGCGGTGCCGCCGAGCAGGAAGCCGCGGGTGCGCATGTCCGCCGCCTGCCAGGCGATGTCGCCCACGCGCTGGAAGCCGAACATGGAGTAATAGATGTAGAACGGCAGCATCGGCACGTTGCTGACCGAGTAGCTGGTGCCGGCGGCCAGCCACGAGGAGATCGCGCCCGGCTCGCTGATGCCCTGCTGCAGCACCTGGCCGGACTGGTCCTCGCGGTAGAACATCAGCTGGTCGGCGTCCACCGGCTTGTACTTCTGGCCGAACGGGGCGTAGATGCCGATCTGCCGGAACATGCCTTCCATGCCGAAGGTGCGGGCTTCGTCGGCCACGATCGGCACGATGCGCGGACCCAGTTCCTTGTCGCGCAGGGCGATGTTGAGGCTCTGCACGAAAGCCATGGTGGTGGAGTAGGTGCGCTCGCCGCTGTCCTTGAGCAGGCGCTCGAACTTGTCCAGGCCCGGGGCCGGGATGGACAGGTCGGCCTTGCGGCGGCGCTGCGGCAGGTAGCCGCCCATCGCGGCACGACGCTCCTGCAGGTACTGCACTTCCGGCGAGTCCGGGCCGGGGTGGTAGAACGGCACCTGCTCGGCGTCGGCCAGCTGCTTGTCGCTGAGCGGGATGTTGAAGCGGTCGCGGAACGCGCGCACGGCGTCGTCGTCCAGCTTCTTGGTCTGGTGGGTGGGGTTCAGCGCCTCACCGGCCGAGCCCATGCCGTAGCCCTTGACGGTCTTGGCCAGGATCACGGTGGGCATGCCCTTGGTGTTCACCGCCTGGTGGTAGGCGGCGTAGACCTTGTGCGGATCGTGGCCGCCGCGGTTCAGGCGCCAGATGTCGTCGTCGGACAGGCCGGCGACCATGGCCGCGGTCTCCGGGTACTTGCCGAAGAAGTTGGCGCGGGTATAGGCGCCGCCGAAGGCCTTGCAGTTCTGGTACTCGCCGTCGACGGTTTCCATCATCAGCTTCTTGAGGACGCCGTTGGTGTCCTTGGCCAGCAGGGCATCCCAGTAGCCGCCCCACAGCAGCTTGATGACGTTCCAGCCGCCGCCGCGGAACACGCCTTCCAGCTCCTGGATGATCTTGCCGTTGCCGCGCACCGGGCCGTCCAGGCGCTGCAGGTTGCAGTTGACCACGAAGATCAGGTTGTCCAGGCCTTCGCGGCCGGCCAGGGCGATGGCGCCCAGGGTCTCGGGCTCGTCGCTCTCGCCGTCGCCGATGAAGCACCACACCTTGCGGTCGGACTTCTCGATCAGGCCGCGGTGCTCCAGGTACTTCATGAACTGCGCCTGGTAGATGGCGCTGAGCGGGCCCAGGCCCATCGACACGGTGGGGGTCTGCCAGAAGTCCGGCATCAGCCACGGGTGCGGGTAGGAGGAGATGCCCTGCCCGTCCACTTCCATGCGGAAGTTGTTGAGCTGGTCTTCGCTGATGCGGCCTTCCAGGAAGGCGCGGGCGTAGATGCCGGGGGAGCTGTGGCCCTGGATGTACAGCAGGTCGCCGGGGTGCTTGTCCGAGGGCGCGCGCCAGAAGTGGTTGAAGCCCACGTCGTACAGGGTGGCGCTGGAGGCGAAGGAGGCGATGTGGCCGCCCAGGTCGCCCGGCTTGCGGTTGGCGCGGACCACGGTGGCCATGGCGTTCCAGCGGATGATCGAGCGGATCTTCCACTCGATGGCCGCGTCGCCCGGGCTCTTGGCCTCGTTGGCAGGGGCGATGGTGTTGACGTACTCGGTGGTCGGCGAGAACGGCAGGTAGGCGCCGGAACGACGGGTCAGTTCGACCATGTCCTCCAGCAGCTGATGCGCGCGCTCGGGGCCTGCGACATCGATGACGGCCTTGAGCGATTCGATCCACTCCTGGGTTTCAGTGGGGTTCGGATCGTTCTGCAGCACCTCGTTCAACCAGTTCATAACGCTCCCGTAGGTCGCACGCACGCGCGCGATGGCATGTGTTTTCTCGAAGCCTGCAAGTGTAGCGCAACCGCCTCTCAGGACCTCGTACGCCAGCGTATGGAACGGACTGTCACATTGGCCCGGGACACGCGGCGGGACAGCCGCAAAGGCCGCTGCGCCGGGCGGCCACGGCTGCGCTTATGATCGGGCTCCAGGCCCCCGTGGAGCGCCGCCATCGCCCTTGCCTCGTCAGCGCAGGACGCCTCCGCGGTCGCCTGGCGGCACAGCCTGCGCACGCGCCTGCTGCTGTGGGGCAGCCTGCTGCAGGTGGCGCTGCTGCTGGGCCTGGCCCTGTTGTTCTACGTGGGCGCGCGCGAGGTGATGGTGCGCAACGCCCGCGAGGAGGTGGCCGGGCTGACCCAGCAGACCGCGCGCAGCCTGGACGCCACGCTGGGCTCGGTGCAGGTGAGCGGGCGCACCCTGGCCGCCGCCGCGAGCGGGCTGGGCCGGCAGCCGTTCAACCTGCGCAACCTGCTGCAGGCCACGTTGCAGGGCGACCCGGACATCGCCGGCGCCTTGCTGGTGATCGAGCCGGGCGCGCTGAAGGACGATGGCCGCGGTTTCGCCTGGCACCTGCGGCGCACCGCTACCGGGGTGCTGGAACAGCCGGTGGAGGCGCTGGGCTTCGACGCGCGCAGCATGCCCTGGTACCGGCGCACCCTGGTCACGCCGGCGCCGTGGTGGTCCGAGCCGTACAGCGACGCCAGCACCGGCGGCGCCTACCTGACCACCTACAACCTGCCGCTGCGCCTGCCCGGTGACGGGCCGCAGGCGCCGGCGATCGGCATGGTGAGCGTGGACGTGCCACTGCAGCGACTGCAGGCCATCGTCGCCGAACTTCCGGCCAACAGCGGGCTGCAGCCGATGCTGCTGTCGCCGGACGGGCTGTTCGTGCTGCATCCGGACCCGGCGCTGCGCTTCCGCCGCACCCTGGAGGCGCACGTGGCGCGGGCGCGGCCGGACCTGTCGCCGCTGGCGCAGGCGGCCGACACCCACACCGCGGTGCGCTTCGAGCACACCGCACCGGACGGCACCCGCTACCTCACCCAGAGCGCGGCGGTAGGCGACACCGGCTGGACCTTCGCGCTGAGCGTGTCGGAGGACTACATCCTGGCCGGGCTGAACCGCATCGTGCTGTGGGGCGCGCTGGCCGGTGCCGCCGCGCTGGCGCTGTGGCTGTGGCTGCTGCACCGCTACACGGTGCGGCTGGTGCGGCCGATCGAGGACCTGACCGACTCGGCGCTGCATTTCAGCCAGGGCGCGTTCGACTATCCGCTGCGGCATGTGCAGCGCGCGGACGAAGTGGGGGTGATGGCGCGCGCCTTCGACAGCGCGCGCGGCTCGATCAAGCGCCAGTTGGACGAGATCGCCACGTTGGCGCAGGCGCGGCAGCGCATGCAGAGCGAGCTGTCGATCGCGCGCGACATCCAGCAGGCGATGCTGCCGGGCGGGCGCACCTTCGACAGCGCCCACAAGCACCTGGAAACCTATGCGCTGCTGGAACCGGCGGAGATGGTGGGCGGCGATTTCTACCAGTTCTTCGAGACCGAGCCGGGGCTGCTGTGGTTCGTGGTCGGCGACGTGTCCGACAAGGGCGTACCGGCGGCGCTGTTCATGGCGCGGGCGATGACCGTGCTGGAGATCGCCGCGCGCCGGCATACGCGCCCGGACGCGATCCTGATCGCGGCCTCGCAGCGGCTGGTGGAAGGCAACGAGCCGTGCATGTTCGCCACCGTGCTGTGCGGGCTGATCGACGTGCACAGCGGCGACTACTGGCTGGCG
>NZ_AQOK01000215.1:0-4267 GCF_000364645.1 Xanthomonas sp. SHU 308
GCCGGGCACGGCCTGCGTGCGGTCGGCGCGGCCGAACGCGCGCGCCACCTCGCCGGCCAGCACGGCGCCGGCCAGGCGGACCCGCTCCGGCAACAGCAAGGTGGCGACCGCCATCGGATCAGCCGACGTAGGCGACGCTGACGATCTCGTACTCGCGGCGTCCGGCCGGGGCATCGATGCTGACGCTGTCGCCTTCCATCTTGCCGATCAGCGCACGCGCCAGCGGCGAGGAAATCGCGATCAGGCCCAGCTTGATGTCCGCTTCGAGGTCGCCGACCAGCTGGTAGCGCTTCTCTTCGTCGGTCTCCACATCGGCCAGGGTCACGGTGGCGCCGAACACCACCTTGCTGCCGACCGCCAGCTTGCTGACGTCGATGACCTCGGCGTGCGACAGCTCGCTCTCCAGCTGCTTGATGCGGCCTTCGATGAAGCCCTGCTGCTCGCGCGCGGCGTGGTACTCGGCGTTCTCCTTGAGGTCGCCGTGCGCGCGCGCCTCGGCGATCGCGGTGATGACCTCGGGACGCTTGACCGACTTCAGGTGATCCAGTTCCTCGCGCAACCGCTGCGCGCCTTGCATGGTGATCGGGGCTCTCACGCTTCCAGCTCCTTGTGCAGTTCCTGCAGCGCCCAGACCGGACCGGTGCCGCGGAATTCCAGTGAATGCACCAGCGCACGCGCGCCGGCGACCGTGGTCGAATAAGTGACGCGATGCTGCAGGGCTTCGCGACGGATCGAGAACGAGTCGGAGATCGCCGCCCGGCCCTCGGTGGTGTTGACGATATACACGATTTCGCCGTTCTTGATCAGATCGACGATGTGCGGGCGGCCCTCGGCGACCTTGTTCACCTGCTCGCACTGCAGGCCGTGCTGCTGCAGCCAGGCGCAGGTGCCGCGGGTGGCGACCAGGGTGTAGCCGCGCTCGACCAGCGCCTGCGCCACCGGCAGCACGCGCTGCTTGTCCGGATCGCGCACCGACACGAAGGCCTTGCCCAGCGGCGGCGCCTTGATGCCGCCGGCTTCCTGCGCACGCGCGAACGCCGCGCCGAAGCTGCGGCCCACGCCCATCACCTCGCCGGTGGAACGCATCTCCGGGCCGAGGATCGGATCGACCCCCTGGAACTTGGCGAACGGGAAGATCGCCTCCTTCACCGAGTAGTAGTCAGGCACGATCTCCTTCAGCGCGCCCTGCTCGGCCAGGGTCTTGCCGGCCATGCAGCGCGCGGCGATCTTGGCCAGCGGCACGCCAATCGCCTTGGACACGAACGGCACGGTACGCGAGGCGCGCGGATTCACTTCCAGCAGGTAGACGATGTCGTCGCCGGCATCGTTGACCTGCACCGCGAACTGCGTGTTCATCAGCCCGACCACGTTCAACGCCTTGGCCAGTTCGACCACCTGGCGGCGCAGCTCAGTCTGGGTGGCCGGCGACAGCGAGTACGGCGGCAGCGAGCAGGACGAATCGCCCGAATGCACGCCGGCTTCCTCGATGTGCTCCATGACGCCGCCGATCAGCACCTGGCCGCTGTGGTCGGCGATGATGTCCACGTCCACTTCCACCGCGTTGTCGAGGAAGCGATCCAGCAGCACCGGCGAATCGTTGGAGACCTTGACCGCGTCGCGCACGTAGCGCGCCAGGTCGGATTCGCCGTAGACGATTTCCATGGCGCGGCCGCCGAGCACGTAGCTCGGGCGCACCACCAGCGGATAGCCGATCTCGCGCGCCAGCACCAGCGCCTCGTCGGCGTTGCGGGCGATGCGGTTCGGCGGCTGCTTCAGGCCCAGCTTGTCGACCAGCTGCTGGAAGCGCTCGCGGTCCTCGGCCAGGTCGATCGAGTCCGGAGAGGTGCCGATCACCGGCACGCCGTTGGCCTCCAGCGCGCGCGCCAGCTTCAGCGGGGTCTGCCCGCCGTACTGCACGATCACGCCCTTCGGCTGCTCCAGCTCGACGATCTCCAGCACGTCTTCCAGGGTCAGCGGTTCGAAGTACAGGCGATCGGAGGTGTCGTAGTCGGTGGACACGGTCTCCGGATTGCAGTTGACCATGATGGTCTCGTAGCCGTCCTCGCGCAGCGCCAGCGCCGCGTGCACGCAGCAGTAGTCGAACTCGATGCCCTGGCCGATGCGGTTGGGGCCGCCGCCGAGGATCATGATCTTGTCGCGATTGCTGGGCGCGGCCTCGCACTCGTCCTCGTAGGTCGAGTACAGGTAGGCGGTGCTGGTGGCGAATTCCGCCGCGCACGAGTCCACCCGCTTGTACACCGGGCGCACCTTATGGGCGCGGCGCAGCGCGCGCACCGCCGCCTCGTTGGTGCCACACAGCTCGGCCAGACGCGCATCGGAAAAGCCGGCGCGCTTGAGCGTGCGCAGGCGCTTGGCGTCCAGCGCGCCGAGGCCGTCGGCGGCCAGCTGCGCTTCCTGCGCGATCAGGTCTTCCATCTGGTCCAGGAACCAGGGATCGATGAACGACAGCGCGTGCACCTGCTCCACGCTCATGCCGGCGCGGAAGGCGTCGGCGACGTAGAACAGGCGCTCCGGACCGGGCGCCTTCAGCTCGCGCTTGAGCGTGGCCAGGTCGTCCTCGCTGCTCAGGTCCAGCCCAGTCGGGTCCAGCCCGATCTTGCCGGTCTCCAGGCCGCGCAGCGCCTTCTGCAGCGACTCGGAGAAGGTACGGCCCATCGCCATCACCTCGCCCACCGACTTCATCTGCGTGGTCAGGCGCGCATCGGCCTGCGGGAACTTCTCGAAGGCGAAGCGCGGAATCTTGGTGACCACGTAGTCGATCGACGGCTCGAACGAGGCCGGGGTCAGCCCGCCGGTGATCTCGTTCTTCAGTTCGTCCAGGGTGTAGCCGACCGCCAGCTTGGCCGCGACCTTGGCGATCGGGAAGCCGGTGGCCTTGGAGGCCAGCGCCGAGGAGCGCGACACGCGCGGGTTCATCTCGATCACCACCACGCGGCCGGTCTGCGCGTTGATGCCGAACTGCACGTTGGAACCGCCAGTGTCCACGCCGATCTTGCGCAGCACCGCGATGGAGGCGTCGCGCAGGCGCTGGTATTCCTTGTCGGTCAGGGTCTGCGCCGGGGCCACGGTGATCGAGTCGCCTGTGTGCACGCCCATCGGGTCCAGGTTCTCGATCGAGCAGACGATGATGCAGTTGTCCGCGGTGTCGCGGACCACTTCCATCTCGAACTCCTTCCAGCCCAGCACCGACTCCTCGACCAGCACCTCGCTGGTCGGCGACAGTTCCAGGCCGCGGCCGACGATCTCGATCAGTTCCTCGCGGTTGTAGGCGATGCCGCCGCCGCTGCCGCCGAGGGTGAAGCTGGGGCGGATGATGGTCGGGTAGCCGACCGTGGCCTGGATCTCCAGCGCCTCCTCCAGCGTGTGCGCCACTGCCGCCTTCGGGCACTCCAGGCCGATCTCGCCCATCGCCACGCGGAACAGCTCGCGGTCCTCGGCCATGCGGATGGCCTCGCGCTTGGCACCGATCAGCTCGACGCCGTACTTCTCCAGCACGCCGTGGTCGGCCAGGTCCAGCGCGCAGTTCAGCGCGGTCTGCCCGCCCATCGTCGGCAGCAGCGCGTCGGGCTTTTCCTTGGCGATGATCTTCTCGACCGTCTGCCAGTTGATCGGCTCGATGTACACGGCGTCGGCCATGTTCGGGTCGGTCATGATCGTGGCCGGGTTGCTGTTGACCAGCACCACGCGGTAGCCCTCGTCGCGCAGCGCCTTGCACGCCTGCGCGCCGGAGTAGTCGAACTCGCAGGCCTGGCCGATGACGATCGGGCCGGCGCCGATGATGAGGATGGTTTGGAGGTCGGTGCGCTTGGGCATGGGGGATTCTCAGTAGAGGCGGTCCTGCCACGCCGCGGGGGCGCGCCAGGTGATCTGATCGGGCGAACGCGCATCGATCGCGCCATGGTCGACCGCGGCGCGAACCTCGCGCTGCATCGCGGCCCAACTGCTGGCGGTGGCGCCGATGCGCGCGCCGATCCGGTTGTTGTGGGCGTCCATCGCCCGGCTGGCGTTGCCGTGGCCGTCGCGCTCCATGACCGCCGTGACCCAGTCCACGCAGCGCGGCGACAGGGTGTAGGCGACCACGGCGCTGGCCAGGCTGTGGCGGTACGCATCGGCCGGGCCGTCGCGTCCGCCCGGCAAGCCGGCGCTGAGCCACTGCGGATACACCGCGCCCAGCACGAAGGCCGGATACGCGGCGAGCACCAGCAACGCCGTGGCCGGCCACCGCCAGCGGCGGGGCGGCGACGGC
>NZ_AQOK01000216.1:0-4403 GCF_000364645.1 Xanthomonas sp. SHU 308
CGCTGCGGCCATCAGGCGGCGGCCGCCATAAGCGCGGTGAAACGATCGAACAGCGGCGCCACGTCGCGCGGGCCCGGCGAGGCTTCCGGATGCCCCTGGAAGCTGAAGGCCGGCGCGTCGGTGAGCGCGATGCCCTGGTTGCTGCCATCGAACAGCGAGCGATGGGTGACGCGCACGTTGGCCGGCAAGGTCGCCTCGTCCACCGCGAAACCATGGTTCTGCGAGGTGATCATCACCCGGCCGCTGTCCAGATCCTGCACCGGATGGTTGGCGCCGTGGTGGCCGTGGCCCATCTTCAGGGTCTGCGCGCCAGCGGCCAGCGCCAGCAACTGGTGGCCCAGGCAGATGCCGAAGGTCGGGATCTTGCGCGCCAGCAGTTCCTTGATCGCGGCGATCGCGTAGTCGCACGGCGCCGGGTCGCCAGGGCCGTTGGACAGGAACACGCCGTGCGGGTTCATCGCCAGCACCTCGGCGACCGGCGTCTGCGCCGGCACCACGGTCACCTCGCAGCCGCGCTCGGCGAGCATGCGCAGGATGTTGAGCTTGACCCCGTAGTCGTAGGCGACGACCTTGAACTTGGGCTCGGCCGTGACGAAGGCGTTGCTGTCCAGGTCGAGCTGGCCGTCGCGCCAGGGATAGGACTTGTCGGTGGAGACCACCTTGGCCAGATCCATGCCCTTCAGCCCCGGGAACTTGCGCGCCGCGTCCAGCGCGGTGTCCACGTTCACCTCGCCGGCCATCAACGCGCCGTTCTGCGAGCCCTTCTCGCGCAGGATGCGGGTCAGCTTGCGGGTGTCGATGCCGGCGATGGCGACCACGCCGCGCTGGATCAGCCAGTCCGGCAGCGCCACCTGGTTGCGCCAGTTGCTGGGGCGGCGCGGCACGTCGCGCACGATCAGGCCGGCCGACCAGACCTGGGCGGCCTCGTCGTCCTGGTCGGTGCAGCCGGTGTTGCCGATATGCGGATACGTCAGCGTGACCAGTTGGCGGGCGTAGGAGGGATCGGTGAGGATCTCCTGGTAGCCGGTCATGGCGGTGTTGAACACCACTTCGCCGACAGACAGGCCGGCAGCGCCTACGGATTCGCCCTCGAACACGGTGCCGTCTTCAAGGACAAGGATTGCGGGTTGAGTCACGGGGTTCGCCTTGGGGAGAGAGGAACCCTGCCCCACCAACTTGCAGGCTGCAAGAAACCGCGAACTCGGCGCTTCTCCGGGTCCGTGGCGATGGGTAACAGGCGAGCGAGAATTGTACCGGCGCGGGGCGGTCCGCGCCAGCCGTTTATGTGAAAACCGCGTTCAGCCGAGCAGGTCGCGCAGCCGATAGGCCCCGGGCGCACGCCCCGGCAGGCGCGCGGCGGCATGCAACGCGCCACGGGCGAAGATGTCGCGGTTGCTGGCGCGGTGCACCAGTTCGACCCGCTCGCCGAGTCCGGCGAACTGCACCAGGTGTTCGCCGACGATGTCGCCGGCACGCAGGCTGGCGTAGCGCGGGGTCGCGCCGCCGTGCGCGGCCGCGTCGCCGAGGGTCAGCGCCGTGCCGGAGGGCGCGTCCTGCTTGTGCACATGGTGGGATTCGACGATGTCGCAATCCCAGCCCGGCAGCGCCGCGGCGGCGCGCTCGACCAGATCGTGCAGCACCGCCACCCCCAGGCTGAAGTTCGAGGCCCAGATCAGCGGAATGCGTTCGGCGGCAGCGGCCAGCGCCTGCCGCTGCGCGTCCTCCAGTCCGGTGGTGCCGGACACCAGCGCCGCACCGCGCGCGGTGCACAGGGCCAGCACCGGGTCGAAGCCCTGCGGCAGGCTGAAATCGATCGCCACGTCGAAGGGCGGCACGCCGCCCAGTTCGGCTGCGGCGAAGTACGGCACGCCGTCGATCACCCGCTGCGCCGGCGCGCGCCGCACCACCGCGGCCACCACTTGCAGCGCCGGGTCCTGCGCGGCCAGCCGCAACAACGCCTGGCCCATCCGGCCGGACGCACCATGGATCAACACACGCAGCGGAGAAGTCGTCATCGGCACAAGGCTAGCGGTTTGCGCGCGGGTGCGACAGAGGGCGCGCACGCCCGAGACGCAAGCGTCCCACGCGCCACCTCGGACGTGGCGATGCTTCCTTCGTCGTGGCTGAAGCCCTCCCACAAGGGCGTGGCGGCACTGGAAGCGACAAAAAAGCCGCCGGGCGAGGCACCTGGCACCTGCCAAGAGACATCGCAGCCGATCGGACACCCCCGGTGGGAGGGGCTTCAGCCCCGACGCATTGCACCGACCCAATCGGGCATGCACCTGTCGACGCCATCGCTCCCACCAAGAGGGGAGCACACTCGCCGGATCGATCAACCGCCCTACTCGGCCGCCGCCTGCCCCAACAGGCGCTTGTCCCAGTCCTCCACCGCACGCTGCGCCAGGCGCCGCTCGAACAGGGTGCGCCAGTTCGGCACCAGCGGCAGCGCCAGCACCTGTTCGAGTTGTGCCGTGTCCACTTCGCGCCGGTACAGCAGCGCGATCAGCCGCGTCAGCGGCCATGCCGGATACGGACGCTCCAGCAGCACCAGACTGTCGCCGGCGGCGACCTCGCCGGGCTGCAGCACGCGGTAGTACCAGCCGGTGCGGCCGCTGTCCTGCACGCGCCGCGCCAGCGCGGCCACGCCGAACCGGTCGGACAGCTTCCAGCACGGCTGCCGCGACTGCGACACCTCGACCAGGGACGTGCCCAGGCGCAGCCTGTCGCCCAGGCACAGGTCGGCTTCGGTCACCCCGCTACTGCTGAGGTTCTCGCCGAACGCGCCCGGCGCGTCCAGCAAGGCATGTGCGCCGAGTTCCTCGCCCCAGGCCGGGTAGTGATCGCGCGGGTAATGGTGCAAGGCCTTGTCGGGACCGCCATGCACGCGGCGGTCGCCCTGCTCGTCCAGCTCCAGCCCCTCCGGGCCGATGCGCAGGCGTCCGTCCTGGGGCCGCTTGTCGATCGCGCTACGGCTGCCTGGGCGGGTGAACGCCTGCGCGCGGCCGACCAGGACCGCGTCGATGGTCCAGGACGCGACGGCGGCATCGGACGACGTCATCGACGGAGGCGACGCCGGACTCAGGCCGTCGCGCGCCGGTGCGCAGCGACCTCGTCCTGCAGCAGCGCACCGAGGATGCGCACGCCGGTCTCGATGCGTTCGGCCGGCACGGTCACGAACGACAGCCGCAAGGTATTGCGCTGCGGCGCGACCGCGAAGAACGGCGCGCCCGGCACGAACGCCACGTTGCGCTCGATCGCCTTGCTCAGCAGCGCGCCGCCGTCCATGCCCTCCGGCAGTTCGACCCAGATGAACATGCCGCCGGCCGGGCGGTTCCAGCGCACCTGCGCCGGGAAATACTTGGTTAGCGCCGCCAGCATCTGCTCGCAGCGGCTGGCGTACAGCGTGCGGATGCCGGGGATGTGCGCATCCAGGAAGCCGTCCTGCACCGCCTCGTAGACGATGCGCTGGCTGAACGAGGGCGTGTGCAGATCCGCCGCCTGCTTGGCCTGCACCAGCTTGGCGTGCACCGGCTCCGGCGCGACCAGGTAGCCCAGGCGAAGACCCGGAGCGAACACCTTGGAGAACGAGCCCATGTAGATGGCGCCATCCGGGTTCATCGACAGCAGGCTCGGCAGCGTGTCGCCGCTGTAGCACAGCTCGCCGTAGGGATCGTCCTCGACGATGGGCACGCCGGCCGCGGCCGCACGCGCTACCAGCGCCTGGCGCCGGTGCAGCGGCAGGCGCCGTCCGGTCGGATTCTGGAAGTTCGGCAGCACGTACATGAAGCGCGCGCCGGCCAGTTGCGCATCGTCCAGCGCGTCCACCACCACGCCGTCGTCGTCCGACTGCATCGCCGCGAACGCCGGCTGGAACAGCGAGAACGCCTGCAGCGCGCCAAGATAGCTGGGCGTCTCCACCAGCACCTTGCTGCCTTCGTCGATGAACACCTTGCCGAGCAGGTCCAGACCCTGCTGCGAACCGGTGGTGATCAGCACCTGGCTGGGACGGATATGGGCGCCGTCGCGGCTCAGCCGCGCCGCGACCCATTCGCGCAGCAACAGATAGCCTTCGGTCGGGCCGTACTGCAGCGCCGCCTGTGGCGCGTCGCGCAGCACCTTGTCGCAGGCCTCGCGCATGCGCTCGACCGGGAAGGTATCCGGCGACGGCAGGCCGCCGGCGAAGGAGATCACTTCAGGCCGTTCGGTGACCTTGAGGATTTCGCGGATCGCCGAACTGGTCAGCGCCTGCGCACGGCGGGAGAACTGGAATGGACTGGTCATCGGCATAGGATAGTCGTCGCCATCGCGACGCGCATGTGCGGCGCACAAGCGATGCGCCGGCCAGCAACGGGCGACGCGACTCAGTGCCGCCGCGGCGGCGTCGGCCCGCAGCTGTCGCAGCC
>NZ_AQOK01000217.1:0-436 GCF_000364645.1 Xanthomonas sp. SHU 308
ATTCGGGATTCGGGATTCGGGATTCGGGATTCGGGATTTGGGATTTGGGATTTGGGATTCGGGAATCGGGAATCGGGAATCGGGAATCGGGACAGCCCACCTCTGGAACGTGGTGAGGCAACTGTCATGCAGCGACGGCGGACGAAGTCCGCTGTGCATCCGATCTTGCATGGCGTCGGGACTGAAGTCCCTCCCACAGTGCAGTCCCTGACCGTGCCGGTGCTGCAGTGTGAGCGCGGCCTCAACCAGGACGGTGAGAAGAGGCCACGCCATCCAGCCGGAGCCGGCTTTTCCTTCTCCCTCCGGGACCATGGCCCCATTTTTTGGGGGAAGGTGCCCCGAAGGGGCGGATGAGGGTTCGGGCGGAGCCTCGTGCAGTCGAAACATCGCGTGCGCTGCGCGCCCGGACCCTCACCCCAACCCCTCTCCCGGGGGG
>NZ_AQOK01000218.1:0-16227 GCF_000364645.1 Xanthomonas sp. SHU 308
GGCCGCCGGCGTCACCGGCCGCGCGCGCGGGCGCACGGCCGCTGCCGGCCTGACGCCGGCAGTTCAAGGCGTGCGCGGACTCAGGCACCCTTGTCCAGATAGCGCTCGGCGTCCAGCGCGGCCATGCAGCCGAAGCCGGCCGAGGTGATCGCCTGGCGGTAGTGCTGGTCGGCGACGTCGCCGGCGGCGAACACGCCCGGCACCGAGGTCTCGGTGGCGGCGCCGCCCAGGCCGGAGCGGATCTCCAGGTAGCCGTTGTGCATCGCCAGTTGGCCGTCGAACAGCTGGGTGTTCGGGTGATGGCCGATGGCGACGAAGAAGCCGTGCGCCTCCAGGTCGCGGGTGCTGCCGTCCTGCACCGACTTGACCCGCACGCCGGTGACACCGGCCTCGTTGCCCAGCACCTCGTCCACCTGGTGATGCCAGACGGTCTCGATCTTGCCGGCGGCGACCTTGGCGAACAGCTTGTCCTGCATGATCTTTTCCGCGCGCAGGGTGTCGCGGCGGTGCACCAGATAGACCTTGCGGGCGATGTTGGACAGGTACAGCGCCTCTTCCACGGCGGTGTTGCCGCCGCCGACCACGACCACGTCCTGGTCCTTGTAGAAGAAGCCGTCGCAGGTGGCGCACGCGGACACGCCGCGGCCCTTGAACGCCTCTTCCGAGGGGATGCCCAGGTACTTGGCGGTGGCGCCGGTGGCGATGATCAGTGCGTCGCAGGTGTAGTCGCCGCTGTCGCCGCTGAGCCGGAACGGGCGCTGCGACAGGTCGGCGGTGTGGATGTGGTCGAAGATCACTTCGGTCTCGAAGCGCTCGGCATGCGCCTGCATGCGCGCCATCAGGTCCGGGCCCATCAGGCCGTGCGGGTCGCCGGGCCAGTTGTCGACCTCGGTGGTGGTCATCAGCTGGCCGCCCTGCTGCAGGCCGGTGATCACCACCGGCTTGAGGTTGGCGCGCGCGGCGTAGACCGCGGCGGTCCAGCCGGCCGGGCCGGAACCCAGGATCAGCAGGCGGGAATGCTTGGCGGAATTGGCGGCAGAGGGGCTCATGTATACTCGCGAACAGGGTGAAATGGCGGCGGAAACGCGGCATTGCGCGGGTTCCGGCGAAGGCGCATAGAGTGGCGGCCGGCCTGGAACGAATCAAGCCGCGTGGCGGAAACGCTGCGGCCCGCGGCGACAGACTTCGGGTTTCGCGCGTCGTTGCCCGCCTCGATCGGGCGCTGCCAGCATCGGCCTGCGCAAGTCCGGACGATTCAGGTACCGCCTGCTGAAATGCAAGGGCGAGTCGTTTATTATCAATCACTAACGATGCATTTCTAAGGTCTGGTCATAGCGTGGCGAAGCAGGTTCCGGAACGCGGCAAATCCCAGGGCGCCAATGCGGCGGCACGCAAGCAGGGCGCCGCGCCCAACCCACGCCGGCAGAAGCTGTGGCGCGATCTGGCGCTGATCGCGATCGCGCCGCTGCTGCTGTACCTGCTGGCCAGCCTGGCCACGTACTCGGCGACCGATCCGGGCTGGTCGCATACCGGCAGCGTGGTCGCGCCGGTGCACAACATGGGCGGCAAGTTCGGCGCCTGGATCGCCGACGTGCTGCTGCAACTGTTCGGCTACGTGGCCTTCCTGCTGCCGGTGGTGATCGGCGCGATCTCCTGGATCGCGCTGTTCGGCATGGACCAGGACGGCGATGGCGAGGCCGACCTCGGCCCGGCGCTGCGCCTGGTCGGCATCGTCGGCTTCCTGATCGCCGCCACCGGGCTGCTGCACCTGCGCCTGTTCGCCGGCGACGTGGCCGGGGCCGGCGGCATCCTCGGCAAGCTGGTCGGCAATTCGCTGGGCGCCGGGTTCGGCGCGCTCGGCGCCAACCTGTTCGTGCTGGTGCTGTTGCTGGTGTCGGTGACCCTGGCCACCGGGCTGTCCTGGTTCGCGGTGATGGAGCGCATCGGCAAGGCGGTGATGACCCTGCCGGCGCTGGCCCGGCGCGGCACCCAGCAGGCCAACGAATGGCAGCAGACCCGCGCCATGCGCGAGGAACGCGAGGAAGTGCGCAAGGTCGACGCGGTGCAGCGCGCCAAGCGCGAGCCGGTCAAGATCGAGCCGCCGCCGGCGCCGGTGGTGGAGAAGAGCGAGCGGGCCAAGCGCGAGCAGCAGATCCCGCTGTTCCACGGTACCGGCAGCGACCCGTCCGGGGTGCCGCCGCTGGCCCTGCTGGACGACCCCAAGCCGCAGGCCAAGGGCTATTCCGAGGAGACCCTGGAAACCCTGTCGCGGCAGATCGAGTTCAAGCTCAAGGACTTCCGCATCGAGGCGCAGGTGGTCGGGGCCTATCCGGGCCCGGTGATCACCCGCTTCGAGATCGAGCCGGCGCCGGGCATCAAGGTCAGCCAGATCAGTTCGCTGGACAAGGACATCGCCCGCGGCCTGTCGGTGAAGTCGGTGCGCGTGGTCGATGTGATCCCTGGCAAGTCGGTGATCGGCCTGGAGATCCCCAACGTCAGCCGCGAGATGATCTATCTCAGTGAGCTGCTGCGCTCCAAGGAATACGACAAGTCGGCCAGTCCGCTGACCCTGGCCCTGGGCAAGGACATCGCCGGGCGCCCGACCGTGGCCGATCTGGCGCGCATGCCGCACCTGCTGGTCGCCGGCACCACCGGCTCGGGCAAGTCGGTGGCGGTCAACGCCATGGTGCTGAGCCTGCTGTACAAGGCCTCGGCCAAGGACCTGCGGATGCTGATGATCGACCCGAAGATGCTCGAACTGAGCGTCTACCAGGGCATCCCGCATCTGCTGGCGCCGGTGGTCACCGACATGAAGGAGGCCGCCAACGGCCTGCGCTGGTGCGTGGCGGAGATGGAGCGCCGCTACAAGCTGATGAGCGCGGTCGGCGTGCGCAACCTGGCCGGCTTCAACAAGAAGGTCAAGGACGCGCAGGACGCCGGGCAGCCGCTGATGGACCCGCTGTTCAAGCCCAACCCGGACCTGGCCGAGGCGCCGCGGCCGCTGGACACGCTGCCGTTCATCGTCATCTTCATCGACGAATTCGCCGACATGATGATGATCGTCGGCAAGAAGGTCGAAGAGCTGATCGCGCGCTTGGCGCAGAAGGCCCGCGCCGCCGGCATCCACCTGATCCTGGCCACCCAGCGCCCGTCGGTGGACGTGATCACCGGCCTGATCAAGGCCAATATCCCGACCCGCATCGCCTTCCAGGTCAGCTCCAAGATCGACTCGCGCACCATCCTCGACCAGTCCGGCGCCGAGACCCTGCTGGGCCATGGCGACATGCTGTATCTGCCGCCGGGCACGGCGATGCCGGACCGCGTGCACGGCGCCTTCGTCAGCGACGAGGAAGTGCACCGGGTGGTCGAGCACCTCAAGGCCAGCGGTCCGGCCGACTACATCGAGGGCGTGCTCGACGAAGTGCAGACCATGGGCGACGGCACCGTGATCGGCGCCACCGGCCTGCCCGAAGCCGGCGGCGGTGGCGGCGACGAATCCGATCCGCTGTACGACGAGGCCCTGCGCATCGTCACCGAGACCCGTCGCGCCTCGATCTCCGGCGTGCAGCGGCGGCTGAAGATCGGTTACAACCGCGCCGCGCGGCTGATCGAGGCGATGGAAGCCGCCGGCGTGGTCAGCCCGCCCGAACACAACGGCGACCGCAGCGTGCTGGCGCCGCCGCCGCCGAAGTGAGGCGCACCGCGCCGTCCGCTGGCTGTGGCCGGCGTCTGCCTGGCCTGGAGCCTGCGCGCACCGCGCGCTGGCTGTTCGGCGCGGCGCTGCTGGCGCTGTCCGGACTCGCCGGCGCGCAACCGGTGCCGGCCGCGCATTCCAATGCCGACCAGACCGCGGGCGCGGCGACTGCCCCCGTGGTCAGCAACAACTACAGCTACGTGCGCTACCGCGCCGACTACGAGGTGCGCGAGGACGCCACCAGCGTCGAGACCGACGAGTACGAACTGCTGCTCAAGACCAAGGCCGGCGTCGACCAGTTCAGCCAGGTGCGGCTGGGCTACAGCGAGAAGCTGGAGACGCTGGAGGTGCTGGCCGCCTACACGTTGACCCCGGACGGGCTGCGCCACGACGTGCCGGCCGACAAGATCTATACCCAGGAGAGCTATTCCAGCGCGACGGCGGCGATGTACGCCGACCGCAAGGTCAAGGTGGTGGTGTTCCCCAACCTGATGCCCGGCGCGCGCCTGGTGTACCGGGTGCGCCGCACTCAGAACGTGCCGTACTTCCCGGGCTATTTCAGCCTGTGGGAGACCTTCAGCGTGTTCTCGCAGTACGACGACGCCACGGTGACCCTGGTGGCGCCGCGACGCCTGCAGATGCACCTGTACACGCGCGGCGTGCAGGGCAGCGATACGCCGACGATCGACGGCGAACAGGCCCGCTGGGAGTGGCGCTACAGCCGCCGCGAGCCGATGAAGAGCCAGAACTGGTCGGCGGCCACCTGGGAATTCAGCCCGACCATCATGGCCAGCAGTTTCCGCCGCTGGTCGCAGATGGCCCAGGCCTACCAGCACAGCAGCGCCGCCGCTGCGCAGGTCACGCCCAAGGTGCGCGCCCGCGCCGAGCAGATCACCGCCGGCATCGTCGATCGCCGCGCGCAGGCCGCGGCGCTGTACGAGTGGGTGGCGCGCAACATCCGCTACGTGGCGGTGTACCTGGGCAACGGCGGGCTGCAGCCGAACAGCGCCGACAGCATCCTCGACAACCACTACGGCGACTGCAAGGACCACACCGTGGTGCTGGAAGCGCTGCTGGCGGCTAAGGGCATCGCCAGTACGCCGGTGCTGATCGGCGCGCAGGGCGGGCCGACCCTGCCGGAGGTGCCGGTGCTGGGCCGGTTCAACCACGCCATCACCTATCTGCCCGAGTTCAAGCTGTACGTGGATTCGACCAGCCCATACGCGCGTTTCGGCCAGTTGCCTGCCGGCGATCTGGGCGCGCCGGTGCTGCACACGGCCGACGGCACCGTGGCGCGCACGCCGCCGGACGACGCCAAGCGCAACCGCTACCTGGCCGAGACCGACTACCGCTTCGACGCCGACGGAGGCGTCAGCGGCATCACCCGGCTGGACAGCGGCGACGTCGGCGAGGTCGGCCTGCGCACGATGTTCGTGCAGCTCAATGCGCAGAACCGCACCCGCATCGAGGAATCGATCGTCGCCGCGTCCGGCTTCGACGGCAGCGGCGAGTTGCTGCTGCAGGGCACGCCGCAGGACCTGAGCCGGCCGTTCGGCTACGCCTACCGCTTCCAGGCCCACGACTACGTCGACTTCGGCGTAGTCGGTGGCATGAGCCTGCCGTTGATGCCCGGCGCCGATTCGGTGCGCGGGGTCTACAGCACCGCCTCGGCCGAGCGCAACCTGACCCCGTTCTATTGCAACGACAACGCGCGCAGCGAAACCTACCGGCTCACCTTCCCGGACAGCGTGCCGATCATCGCGATTCCGGCCGACACGCATTTCCGCAACGCCGCCGGCGAGTACGCCGCGACCTGGGTGCGCGACGGGCAAACCGTGACCGCCACGCATACGCTGCACCGGCGCGCGATCCACGGCCCGGCGGCACTGTGCCAGCCGCAGGACTACGCCGCCTTCCGCGAGCTGTACCAGCAGGTGCGGCGCGGCTTCCGCGGCCAGATCCTGTACGGCGACCTCAGCCGGATGCAGACCGGGCCGTAGACCTGGCGCGGCCGGCCATCCTCTGATCGCCTATTCAGGCGCGGCGCGTCACACTTCCCACACTCCATCCGGAAACCCATCCGCATGCTTCGCACACTCCGCTACACCGTCCTCGCCACCGCGCTGCTGGCCGGCTCCGCCTTCGCCGGCGCCCGCGAGGACCTCACCGCCTTCACCCGCGGGCTGAAGGGCCTGGACGGCCAGTTCGCGCAGAAGGTCTACGACGGCAAGGGCACGCTGAAGGAAAGCTCCAGCGGCCGCGTCGCGCTGTCGGCGCCACGCCTGTTCCGCTGGGAGTACCGCAAGCCGTATACCCAGCTGATCGTCGCCGACGGCAGCAAGGTCTGGGTCTACGACCCGGACCTGAAGCAGGCCACGGTGCGCGCGCAGGGCAGCGAGGAACAGAACAGCCCGCTGACCGCGCTGATCGATCCGGGCCGGCTCGACCGCCAGTACGACGTCAGCGAGGAGGCCGTGGCCCGCGACGGGCTGCAGTGGCTGACCATGACCCCGAAGGTGGACACCGAGGCCAGCTTCCAGATGGCCAAGCTCGGCTTCGACCGCAACGGCCTGGCGCGCATGGAAGTGGTCGACCCGGTCGGCCAGCGCACCGACATCAGCTTCAGCGACTGGAAGCGCAATCCGGCCTTCGCCGCCGGCACCTTCCGCTACGTCCCGGACAAGGACGTGGACGTGGTCGGCGACCGCTGAGCCAGCCGCCCCGCCGCCGCGCGCCGGGTCGGTGCGCGGCGGCCTTTCCGCTCAGTTGGGGCAGGTCTGCACTTCGATACTGACGTGGCCCAGCGTGGCCACGCCCTGCAGGCGTGCGTGGTAGAACGCCGCCGGCCGCGGCTTGTGCGTCACCAGCGACACGATCGCCGCATGCTGGCCGGGGCCGACCCGCCACACGTGCAGGTCGGCGATGCGCTCGTCGTCCTGCTGCAGGCGGTCGCGGATCTGCGCCTGCAGCGCCGCCGGCGCCGAGGCGTCGAGCAGCACCGCGCCGGTGTCGCGCAGCAGCGCCAGCGACCAGCGGGCGATGACGATGGCGCCGACGATGCCCATCAACGCATCGGTCCAGGTCCAGCCCAGGTACTTGGCCAGCAACAGGGCGACGATCGCCATCACCGAGGTCAGCGCGTCGGCCAGCACGTGCATGTAGGCCGAGCGCAGGTTGTGATCGGCGTGCGCGTGGCGGTCGTGGCTGTGCGCGGGCGCGGCATGGGCGTGCGCGTGACCGTGGTGATCGTGAGGGCGGTGATGGTCGTGACCGTGCGCGTGATCGTGGTCATGCCCATCGTGGTGCGCGTGCGCATGGTCGTCATGCCGATGCGCGGCATGGGCGTGATCGTGATGATGCCCATGCCCGTGCCCATGATCGTGATGGTGATCGGCGCCCAGCATCCAGGCGCTGAGCAGGTTCACCAGCAGGCCCAGTGCCGCGATCCACAGCGCTTCGTCGTAGGCGATGTGCACCGGCTGCGCCAGGCGCAGCGCCGACTCCACGCCGATGCCCAGGGCGATCAGCGCCAGGATCAGCGCGCTGGAGAAGCCCGCCAGATCGCCGACCTTGCCGGTGCCGAAGCTGAAGCGCGGATTGTGCCGGTGCCGGCGCGCGAACCAGTAGGCGAAGCCGGCCAGCGACAGCGCCCCGGCGTGGGTGGCCATGTGCAGGCCATCGGCCAGCAGCGCCATCGAGCCGGTCCACCAGCCGGCGACGATCTCCACGAGCATCATCGCGGCGGTCAGCGCCACCACCGACCAGGTGCGGCGCGCATTGCGCTCGTGGCGGGTGCCGAGGAAGTCGTGCTGATGGGTAAAGGCGTCCAGGGTGTCGTGGTGGCTCATGGCGGGGTCGGCCGGGCAGGGAGGCGCCGCGATTCTAGCGCTGGCGTCGGTGCCACGCAGTCCTGCGGCACGGCGTCCACGGGCCGCGGCGATAGAATGGGCAGATGGCCAAACGCAGACCCTTCGCTTCCGATACCCCCGACCTGCTGAGCGTGGACCGCGAGGCCATGCGCCCGCTGGCCGAGCGCATGCGTCCGCGCACGCTCGACGAGATGGTCGGGCAGAAGCGCCTGCTGGCGCCGACCAGTGCGCTGCGCCGTGCGGTCGCGTCCGGCCGGGTGCACTCGATGATCCTGTGGGGGCCGCCGGGCTGCGGCAAGACCACGCTGGCGCTGCTGTTGGCGCAGTACGCCGAAGCCGAGTTCAAGGCGATCTCGGCGGTGCTGTCCGGCCTGCCGGAGGTGCGGGGGGTGCTGGCCGAGGCCGCGCAGCGTTTCGCCGACGGGCGCCGCACCGTGCTGTTCGTCGACGAGGTGCATCGCTTCAACAAGGCGCAGCAGGACGCGTTCCTGCCGCATATCGAACGCGGCACCATCCTGTTCGTCGGCGCCACCACCGAGAATCCCTCGTTCGAGCTGAATTCGGCGCTGCTATCGCGCTGCCGCGTGCACGTGCTGGAGGCGGTGTCGCCGCAGGACATCGCCGAGGCGCTGCAGCGGGCGCTGCACGATCCAGAGCGTGGGCTCGGCGCCGAGCAACTGCAGGTCTCCGATGCGGCCTTGCTGGAGATCGCCGGCGCCGCCGATGGCGACGTGCGGCGCGCGCTGACCCTGTTGGAAATCGCCGCCGAACTGGCCCAGGACGAGGGCGGCGAGATCACTGCGCAGACCCTGCAGCAGGTGCTGGCCGACCGTACCCGGCGCTTCGACAAGGGCGGCGAGCAGTTCTACGACCAGATCTCGGCGCTGCACAAGTCGGTGCGCAGTTCCAATCCGGACGCGGCGCTGTATTGGCTCACGCGCATGCTCGATGGCGGCTGCGACCCGTCCTACCTGGCGCGGCGGCTGACCCGCATGGCGATCGAGGACATCGGTCTGGCCGATCCACGCGCGCAGTCGATGGCGCTGGAAGCCTGGGACATCTACGAGCGCCTGGGCAGCCCGGAAGGCGAACTGGCCTTCGCGCAACTGGTGCTGTACCTGGCCAGCACCGCCAAGTCGAATGCCGGCTATGCCGCGTTCAACCAGGCCAAGGCCGAAGTGCGCGAGACCGGCACCCAGGAGGTGCCGCTGCATCTGCGCAACGCGCCGACCAAGCTGATGAAGACTCTGGGTTACGGTGCGGATTACCAGTACGACCACGATGCAGAAGGCGGCATCGCCCTGGACCAGACCGGCTTTCCCGATGCGATGGGCGAGCGCGTCTACTACCGGCCGGTGGAACGCGGCCTGGAGATCAAGCTCAAGGACAAGCTGGATCGCCTGCGCGCGGCGCGCGAGCAGGCGCGGGCTGACAAGGCCGGGCGATCGGCTTCATAATCGGCGTACAGGAGATGGCATTCCTCCTCGAACCGCCCGCGGCATTGCGCGCTGATGATGCCTGCCCAACCCCCGCCGGGGTGGCAGGCGTGCGCCCCGGCATCGTCCTTGTGGAGAATCCGATGCCCGTTCCTTCTCGTTTTTCTGCTGCCGCTCTCGCGTTCGTTTCGCGGAGGCGCGCATGAACCTGACCCTGTGGTGGCAGCAATTGCTGCTGGCGATGGCCGGCGGTGCGGTCGGCTCCGGTCTGCGTTTCGCGGTGGGCAGTGCGCTGCTGCAGCGCTACGGCGCCGGCTTCCCGTGGGGCACGCTGGCGGTGAACCTGGCCGGCGCCTTCGTCGGCGGCTTCCTGCTGGTGTGGATCGAGGGCCGCGGCGCCAGCGCACCGTACTGGCGGGCGCTGCTGATCGTCGGCCTGGTCGGCGGGCTGACCACGTTCTCCTCGCTGATGATGGAAAGCATGGTGTTCGTGCGCAACGGCCGCCTCGGCATGGTGCCGCTGTACCTGGCGATCACCCTCGCGGCGGGGCTGGTGCTGGTGTTCGCCGGCGCGCGCACCGCGGCCGAACTGCGGGCACCGACGGTGACCGCCGACCGCTGAACAGCCGGGCGCGCGCTTATCCCAACAACGCGGCGCCCACGCCCAGCGGCGGCGCCAGCAGCGCCAGCGGCACGATCAGCCGCGGCCGGTACGGCAGCAGGCCCAGGGTCAGCAGCGCCGCGCTGGCGCTGAGCGAGCCCACCCACAGCACCGGGCCGATGCCCCAGCCCCGCGCGGCCACGCAGCAGGCGAACGCCGTGCCCAGCAGCAGCCAGCCGGCGGCCTGCAGTTGCCGCATCCGCGGCGCGGCGGCGCGGCGTGCGCCGTACAGGTCGAGCTGGTGTTTCTCCATGCCCAGGCACAGCGCAACGAAGCCGGAGAAGGCCAGGCACAGGCCGAGCACGGTCATGCGGCCTCCGTGGCCAGGACCGGCTTGCCGGATCCGCCGCGGTCGCGGGTGCGGCGTTCGGCCGCCGACAGCGGCGGTTGCCAGCGCTGCATGCGCCGCGCGGCCAGCGCCAGCGCGATACCGAGGAACAGGCAGACCAGGTCGAATCCGGCCAGCGCCCAGTCGCCGGCCAGCAGGCTCACCCCCAGGTGCGCATCGGTGGTGACGGCGTTGAGCAGCGGTAGCAGGCCGAACAGTGCCGCGCCCGCGTACAGTTGCCAGGCCCACATCGCGCGCTTCGGCCACACCTGCGCGGCGACCAGGGCCGCGGCCCAGGCCAGGAAGAACACCGCCGCTTCGCTTTCCGGGCGCGATTCCAGGTGCAGCGGCAGCAGCCGGTTGCCCCAGAAATAGGCGGCGAAGGCGATCGGCAGCCCGGCCACGGTGCCGATGTTGAGCGCATCGACCAGACGCAGGCCCAGGCCGATGCGGCCGGCCTTGGCGTGCTTGGGCCGCTCCTTGACCGCCCACAGGATCGCGCCGCTGGCCACCATCAGGCAGCCGAGCAGGCCGCAGCCGAAGAACAGCCAGCGCAGCCAGGGACCGGCGAAGTGCGCCAGGTGCAGGCCGTACAGGGTGCTGCGGGTTTCCGCGGCGGCGCCGAGTTCGCCGCTGCGGCCGAGGATCTGCCCGCTTGCCGCGTCCAGCAGCAGCGACGGTGTGCTGTAGCCCAGGCGCTGGCCGTCGCCCTGACGGATCTGGATGGCCGCGGCGGCGTCGCCGGCGTTGTACACGGTGAAGCCGGCGATCGGCGCCTGCGCGCCCCATTCGCGGCGGGCCACGTCCAGCAGTTGCGCGATCGGCAGCATGTGCCCCGGCGTGCCGCTGGCCTCGCGCAGGTTCTGCGGTTCCTGGAAGGCCTCGGCGTAGAACGCCTGCTCGGTGTCCGGATAGGCGGTCTGGATGCCCCACGGCAGGTACATCAACATCAGCGTGACCAGCCCGGTGTAGGTGATCATCGCGTGGTAGGGCAGGGCGAGCACCGCGCTGGCATTGTGGAAGTCCAGCCACGAGCGCTGGCCCTTGGCCGGGCGGAAGGTGAAGAAGTCCTTGAAGATCTTCTTGTGGGTGATCACGCCGCTGATGATCGCCACCAGCATGAACATCGCGCAGAAGCCGACGATGTAGCGCGCCCACAGCGCCGGGATGTAGTGCAGGTCGAAGTGCAGGCGGTAGAAGAAGTCGCCGCCGCGGGTCTCGCGGGTCTGGCTGGCCTCGCCGCTGACCGGGTCGAGCAGGGCGTTGCCGAACAGTTCCTTGCGGCTCGGACGGGTGCCGTCGGCCGGCGGCGGATTGCGCCAGAACAGGTCGGTGAACGGCGCGCGCGGGTTGGCCAGCGACACGAACCACTGCGGCGACCGTGGCGCCTCGCGCTGCAGCAGCGCGACCGCGCGGGCGGCGACCACGTCGGTACTCGGCTGCGCACGTGGCAGCTCCGGACGCATCCACTGACTGATCTCGTTGCGGAAATAGCTGGCGGTGCCGGCCATGAAGATCAGCAGCAGCACCCACGACACCAGCAGGCCGCTCCAGGTGTGCAGCCAGGCCATCGATTGGCGGAATCCCTGCTTCATGGCGCGTGCTGCTGCAGCCAGGCGATGGCCAGCGCCATCGGAGCCAGCAGCGCGGCGATGCCCAGCCAGGCGCGCCCGGCGCTGCGCGCGGCGAACGCCCACAGCGCGGTGCAGGCGCAGACCAGGATGCCCAGCATCATGCCGCTCAACACCGCCTGCGCACGCACCGATGGCCAGAGCAATGGCAGCAGCACGGACGTGGCCGCGGCCAGCGCATAGCCGCCGACGATCGCGGCCAGGGTCCGCGCCAGCACGCCCAGCCAGGGCGGCAGCCCGCGCGAGGCGGCGGTGGGCGGCGTGGAGACGCGCGGCGGCGCTGGCGGAACTGGATGCATGGGGGCCCGTCGGGAGAGGCACCGGCTTGGCGACAGGGCTAGGCGGAGCGGGATGGCAGCGAGGCGGTCAGTTTCGTTAATGATACGCATTCCTATTTTCGGCGCAATGTGCAGGTGGATCGGCACTGCGGCGTCTGCAGGGCGAGCCCGGTATGCCCGGCTTGGTCGGTGGCATCGGGGGCAGGACTCCTGCACCATCGATCCTGCCATCGGACTGCCTGGGGACGTCATGAAGATTCTGGTCGTCGACGACTACCGCACGATGCGGCGCGTCGTCCGCATGCTGTTGGGCCAACTCGGCTATGACGACATCGTCGAAGCAGCCGACGGCGAGGCGGCGCTGGCCGCGATGCGGGCGGAGAAGATCGGCCTGGTCATTTCCGACTGGAACATGGCGCCGATGACCGGGCTGGAGCTGCTGCGGGCGGTTCGCAGCGACGCGAAGCTGAAAAGCACGCCGTTCCTGATGACGGTCACCGAGGGGCGCAGCGACAAGGTGATCGAGATCCGCGAAGCCGGTGTCAGCGGCTACATCGTCAAGCCGTTCAATGCGGACATGCTGAAGGAGAAGATCGCGTCCGCGCTGTGAGTGGACCGCCGAGCGCAGGTGCGATCTGGTGCTCGCATCAGTGTGGCGTGGCGGCCGCTGCGCCTGTTTTTGCGACCATCGCCTCGGCGGCGGCGATCTTCTGCGTCACCGCCTCGCGCAGTGGCGACGCGGCAGGCAGCAGGGTCGACAAGTGGCGCCAGTCACCGGCCGCATCGGCATAGCGCTGCTGCTGGAAGGCGGCGATGCCGTGCATCCATAACGCGCGCTGGTTGTCCGGCTGCTGCGCCAGCGCCCGGTCGAGCATGGCGCGTGCGGCGCTGCCCACCGTGAGATCGGCGCGTTGCGCCATGTCGGTCTCGGCCCAGCCGAGCAGGGCCTCGACGTTGTCCGGGGCGATCCGCAGCGCCTGCGCATAGGCCTGCTGCGCTTCGTGCGGGCGCTGCGCCTGTTGCGCATCCCAGGCCTGCTGCAGCCAGCCTTGCAGCAGTTGCGCGGTCTGGTCCGGCGCGGGCGGCGGCAGCGGTTGCAGCGGGACGCCGGCCAGGGCCGCGGGTGTGCCGATGCGCCAGTACAGGCCGGCACCCAGCAATGGCAGCAGCAGCGCAAGCAGCAGCGCGACGCCGCGTTGCCGACCTGCGCCGGAACGCTGGACGAGCAACGGGCGCAACACCGCGAACAGGGCGATGCCCAGCATCGCGGCGGCGGCGAGCAGAAAGCCGGGCGTCACCAGGCGTCCTCCGCTTCCGTCGTGACGGCGCCAAGGGCGCGGCGGCGTTGCCGCAGCGTCGCCAGCACCATCGCGGCACCACCCAGCAGCAACAGCGCCGGCCCGAACCACAGCAGCCAGGTGCCCGGCGCCAGCGGCGGGTCGTACAGCACGAAGGCCGAATAGCGATCGACCATGTACTGCTTGATCTGCGCATCGCTGCGCCCGGCCTGCAGTTGCGCGAACACCTGGTGGCGCAGGTCGCGCGCCAGCGTCGCGTCGGAGTCGGCCAGGTTCTCGTTCTGGCACACCAGGCAGCGCAACTGCGCGGTCAGGTGCTGGAAGCGCTGTTCCTGCGCGCGGTCCTTGAACGGGAGTGGGTCCACTGCCTGGGCGAAGGCCGGCACTGCACCGCCCAATAGCCACAGCAGCACCAATAGCCGCCACCACGGCGTGCGCCTGCGCGTCCGTGCGACCAGCACGCTCATCGACGTGCTCCCTTGAGCGCGGCAATCGCCGGACGCAGTTCGTCTGCCAGCACCTGCGGCGTCAGTACGCCGACGTGCTTGTAGCGGACCACGCCGTCGGCATCGATCAGGAAGGTTTCCGGCGCGCCGTACACACCCAGGTCGATCGCCTGCTGGCCATCGGCGTCCACCAGCACCAGCGCATACGGATTGCCGCGCTGCGCCAGCCAGTCGGCGGTGTCGTGCGGCTCGTCGCGGTAGGCGTAGCCGACCAGGGGCACACCCAGTTGCCGTGCCTGCGCCATCAGCAGCGGATGCTCCTCGCTGCAGGCCATGCACCAGCTGCCGAACACGTTGAGCAGATACGGGCGGCCGCGCAGTTCCTGGCTGCCGCTGCGCAGGTCCGGGCGGTCCAGGCGCGGCAACGCGAATGCCGGCACCGGCTTGCCCAGCAGCGGCGAAGGGACCTCGCGCGGATCGTGGCTGCGGCTCCACCACAGCCCGAACCCGAACAACGCGGCCAGCAGAACGAACGCGGCCAGCGGCAGCAGCCGGCTCATGGCGCGGCTCCGGCGAGCGCGGCCGGCGCGGTAGCGCTTGTCGCAGCCGGCTGCGCACGCAAGCGGCGCGCGCCGGCGCTGACGAAGCCGCCGAGCATCATCAGCAGGCCGCCGGCCCAGATCCAGCGGATGAACGGCTTGTCGTACAGGCGCAGGGTCCAGCCGTACTCGATGTGCTGGTCGTCCACCGGTTCGCCCAGGGCGACATACAGGTCGCGCAGCACGCCGGCGTCGATCGCCGCCTCGGTCTGGATCCGCTCGCTGCTGTACAGACGCTTCTGCGGGTGCAGCACCGCCACGACGGCGCCGTCGCGCAGCACGCTCACCGTGCCTTGTTCGGCCTTCCAGTTGGGGCCGTCGACCAGGCGCACGCCATCGAAGCGGAATGCATGCGCTCCAATGTGCGCGCTCTGGCCGGGATCCAGGCGCACGTCGCGTTCCACCGACAGGCTTTCCGACAGCAGCACGCCGGCCACGAACACCGCGACCCCGGCATGCGCCAGCAGCATGCCGGCCAGTTCGGCGGGGAAGCGCCGGCCACGCGGCGCGCTGCGCCAGCGGGTGAGTGCATACAACGCGGTGCCGACGCCGACCCAGACCGCGGCGGCGACGCCGGCCACCGCGCGCAGCGTGCCTGCGCTCAACAGCCACGCCAGCAGCGCGCAGGCCAGTGCGGCCAGACCGGCGCGCGCGGCCACCACGCGCAGTGCGCCGGGTTCGGTGCGGCCCCAGCGCAGGTAGGGACCGAACGGTAACAGCAGCACCACCGGCAGCATCAGCAGCGGGAACAGCAGGCCGAAGTAGGGCGGCCCGACCGAGATCTTGCCCAGCCGCAGCGCATCGCCGAGCAGCGGGAACAGCGTGCCCAGCAGCACCATCGCCGCGGCCACGCTGAGCATCAGGTTGCCGACCAGGATCGCGGTCTCCCGCGACAGCGCGGCGAACGGCTTGCCCGTGGCCAGGCGCGGCGCACGCAGCGCGTACAGCAGCAGCGAGCCGCCGACCACCAGCACCAGGAAGCCGAGGATGTACAGGCCGCGACGCGGGTCGGCGGCGAAGGCGTGCACCGAGGTCAGCACGCCTGAGCGCACCAGGAAGGCGCCCAGCAACGACAGCGAGAACGCCAGGATCGACAGCAGCAGGGTCCAGGCGCCGAGCGCGCCGCGTTTCTCGGTGACCGCCTGGGTGTGGATCAGCGCGGCGCCGACCAGCCACGGCATGAAGCTGGCGTTCTCCACCGGATCCCAGAACCACCAGCCGCCCCAGCCCAACTCGGCATAGGCCCACCAGCTGCCGGCGACGATGCCGGCGCTGAGGAAGCCCCAGGCGACATTGGTCCACGGCCGCGCCCAGCGCACCCAGGCCTGCTGCTGTTCGCCGCCGAGCAGGGCGGCGATGGCGAAGGCGAAGGCCACCGAGAAGCCGACATAGCCGGTGTACAGCACCGGTGGATGCAACACCATGCCCGGGTCCTGCAGCACCGGATTGAGCTCGCTGCCGTCGCGCGGCATCGGCGACAGCCGCACGAAGGGATTGGAGGTGAACAGGACGAAGGCCAGGAAGCCGCTGGAGATCAGCCCGAGCACGCCGAGCACGCGCGCGGCGAACGCCTCCGGCAAGTGGCGGCCGCTGCGCGCCAGCGCCACCGTCCACAGGTTGAGGATGGCGATCCACAGCAGCAGCGAGCCTTCGTGCGCGCCCCACACCGCGGCCAGCCGGTAGTACCAGGGCTGCGCCAGGTTGGCGTTGGCAGCGACATAGCGCACCGAGAAATCCAGTTGCAGCAACACGTAGCCGAGCAGGCCGAAGGCCAGCCAGGCGAAGCCAGCCTGGGCGTAGGCGGCCGGCCGCGCCACCGCCATCCAGGCGCGCTGGCCGCGCCAGGCGCCGAGCAGCGGCAATACGGCCTGCACCAATGCCAGCAGCAGGGCCAGGATCAGCGCGCACTGGCCGAGTTCGGCGCTCATGGCGCGGCGCTCCCGATGCGGCGGGACGCGATCGGGCTCATGGCCGCGCCGCGGCTGGC
>NZ_AQOK01000219.1:0-2805 GCF_000364645.1 Xanthomonas sp. SHU 308
GCGATCGGCATGCGCCTGCGCCATCGCGTCCTTCAGTTCCTGCGGCATGTAGGTCTCGTCGTGCTTGGCCAGCACTTCGGTGGCGACGAAGCGCGCGCCCTGCATCGAGCCGGTGGCGATCACCGCCTGGTTGTCGCGGAACAGGTCGGGCAGGATGCCGGTGTAGGCGACCGCGGTGGCACCGGCCTTGTCGATCACGGTGAACTGCACCTGCAGCGCATCGGCGCTGCGCGTGATCGAGCCGGCCTTGACCATGCCACCGAGCCGGAACACCCGGTAGTCCCGGGCCGCGCCGGCCTGCACCTGGCTGGGGGTGAACAGGTAGCTGACGTTGTGCTGCAGGGCCAGCACGAACAGGCCGGTGGCCAGCGCCGCGGCGCCGAGCAACAGCAGCACCAGCAGCAGGCGGCGCTTACGGGTGGGATGCATTGCGCGCTCCGTTGGTCGCAACGTTGCCGCGGGCACGGCGTGCCTGTTCGCGCGCCACTTGCGCACGGATGTCGGCGAGCAGGCGGCGCTGGCGGCGGCGCGGCAGCACGCTGTCCAGGAGCAGAACCACCAGGGCCAGCGCGTACGCGCTCCACACGTAGACGGCGTAGCCGCCCATCGCCCAGAACCCGCTCATGCCGCGTGCTCCGCAGGCAGCGGCACGGCATCGGCGGGCGTCGCCGGCACCGGCGCGGCCTGCAACGCGATCGCACGCACCCAGGCCTTGCCGCGCTCCAGCGCCAGCAAGTCGCTGCGCATGCGTCCGCACAGGCTGGCGACGTAGTAGCACTTGCTGGCGACCACGCCGGTCAGCAGCGGCCACAGCATCGACAGCGGCATCTTCGACGGGCCCAGCACGCGCACCGTGGAGCCCTGGTGCAGGGTGTTCCACCACACCACCGAGTAATGCACGATCGGCAGGTTGATCAGCCCGACCAGCGCCAGCAGCGCGGCGGCGCGCGCGCCCTGGCGCGGATCGTCGATGGCGCGGTGCAGGCCGATCACGCCCAGATACAGGAACAGCAGCACCAGTTCCGAGGTCAGCCGCGCGTCCCAGGTCCACCAGGTGCCCCACATCGGCCGGCCCCACAGCGAGCCGGTGCACAGGGTGACGAAGGTAAAGGCCGCGCCGATCGGCGCCGAGGCCATGCAGGCGATTTCCGCCAGTTTCACCCGCCACACCAGCGCGACCAGGCCGGCCAGGCCCATCGCGGCGTAGACGAACAGGCTCATCCACGCGCACGGCACGTGCACGAACATGATGCGGTAGGCGTCATGCTGCTGGTAATCCGGCGGCGCCAGCACCAGCCCGCCGTAACAGGCCACGGCGCCGAGCAGCACGGCCGCGGCCAGACTCCACGGGCGCACCGCGCCGGCCACGCGGTAGAAGGTCGGCGGCGCGCCGAGCCGGTGCAACCAGAGCGGAATCCAGG
This sequence comes from Xanthomonas sp. SHU 308, assembly GCF_000364645.1. Lineage (NCBI taxonomy): Bacteria > Pseudomonadati > Pseudomonadota > Gammaproteobacteria > Lysobacterales > Lysobacteraceae > Xanthomonas > Xanthomonas sp. SHU 308. The sequence goes on from NZ_AQOK01000219.1 coordinate 1,422, forward strand.
AACGCATGGGGGCCTTCAGCGGGCGAGGGGAGCGCTGCGCGGCAACGCCTGTACCGCGGCGGCGGCGTCGACCTGCAATAGGCCGTCGCGCGTGCGGCTGGTGCGCAGCAGCAGCTCGTGCACGCTGCGCGCGTCCAGTTGCGGGGCCAGTGCCAGCAGCAGCGCGACCACGCCGCTGACGTGGGCAGTGGCCATCGACGAGCCGGAAGTGAAGTCGTAGCCGCCGTTGGGCTGGGTGGTGAGGATGTCCTCGCCCGGCGCGCTGAGCACGCCCGCCGGCGCCGGGGCGGTGGCGCTGCTGCGCACCACGATCACCCCGGGAATGCCGTCGGGAAACCCGTCCAGGCGGCCGTTGGGCGGCATCGCCGCGACCACGATGCGGCCCTCGCGCAGCAGCTGTTCCAGCAGCTTGCGCAGCAGCGGGTCGGCCGGGCCGCCGAGGCTGAGATTGATGATGCGGGTGCGGGTGTCGCCGATCGCCGCCAGCGCCTTGGCCAGGGTGAAGGAGTTGCAGCCGGCGCCGGCGCCGGGGCGCTGCGGATACCAGCAGGCCTTGTACACGTCGAGCATCGCCTTCGGCGCGATGCCGACGATGCCCTGGTGGTTGTTGCTGCCGGCGGCGATGATGCCGGCGACCTCGGTGCCGTGGTGGTCGCGATTGAACGCGCCCGGGTCGGCGGCGACTAGGTCGCGGGTGTTGCGCAGGCGCCCGCGCAGGTCCGGGTGCGCGGTGTCCACGCCGGTGTCGACGATCGCCACGTCCACGCCCTGGCCCTGGCTCAGCGCCTGCGCGGTGGCCGCGTTGGTCGCGGCGAAGCCGCGCTGCATGTCCACGTAGGGATCGTTGTAGCGCAGCGGCTGCGCCGGTGCGGCCGCAGCCTGGCTGTCGGTCGAATAGGTGCCGAAGTCCTGCAGCGGCTGCGACAGCGCCACCCGGTCGTCCTTGGCCAGTTGCGCCAGCAGCGCGGCGCGGTCGCTGCCCGGCGCCGGCTCCAGCACCACGCAGTACAGCCCCAGCGCCTTGATCGGCCAGCCGGCGACCTGGCGCAGGCCGTAGCGCTTGTTCAGCGCGTCCAGGGTGGCGACCGCCTGGGTGCCGGCGCCGTAGTAGCGGGCGGAGGCGTAGCCGAGCAGGTTGGAGCCGGCGTGGCGGCTCGGCGCGGCCATCGGGTTGGCCACGGCGAGGACGATCTGGCGTTGGCTGTCAAGCGCCGGCGACGGATCCAGGCTCGGCGCCTTGGCGTCCGTGGCGGGCGCCGGATCGGCGACGGCCGCCGGCGCGGCATGGGCGCAGGCGCCCAGGCCCAGGCAGGCGAGGAGCAGGCTGGCGAGACGCAGCTTCATGGCGCGGCGATCGGCTCCGCCAGGCGGATGCCGGCGGGGG